>JAUYJB010000117.1 GCA_030688605.1 Hyphomicrobiales bacterium | reverse complement strand
TTCTCGGCGACGTAGCGGGCAAGCGGCGCGGTCAGGTCGTAGCGGAGCGACAGCCACTCTCCCTTCCCGGTCGCGGCGGGGCCGCTCCTCGCCTCTTGCCCCTCATCGTCGTCCCGGAACGAAAACACGCCCTCGTTCGGCCGGTCCTCGTCGGGCAGGAACTTGCCGAGCGCGTCGGTGTACTCGATGAGCGGCGTCTCGACCGGCTCGAAGCCGTAGCGCTCATAGACGCGCCGGATCGTCTCCAGCAGGACACGCTGGGCGGCAAGCTCGGCCGGCCCGCGGTCGGCAAAGCCACGCGGCAGACGAGCCGATACGCGCGCCGCTTTCTTGTCCTTACCCATGTCAACGCCCTGGAATCCTTGGAAATCGCCCGCCTGTGGGGCCATCATCGACTATCCGGCGGTATAGGCTGCGGGGTTTAGAGCATTATCCGGCCCGGAACAAGATCAACGCAGCCGCCGGTTGCGCGGCCGGGGCGCGGTCATGCTATCTTTTGGCGGCCCTTCGGAAGACGGTGCGGAGAGGTAGGATGCGGTTGGCGGTCATTTTCCTCGCGGCTTTGCTCGCGGTCCCCGGCCTTTCGGGCCCGGCGGTGGCGGAGACGCTGATGGAGAAGGCCGAGCTGTGGGGGGAACTCCATGCCGCGGCGATCTATTGCAGGCAGCAGGACACCAACGATTTCGGACGCGCCGCCATGAACTATCTCCGGCGGCGCGCCGGCGGCACGGCGGAGTTCAACCGGCTGCGCGACGCCTACGGGGTGAAGGCGGTGCTGACCGCCCTCAAGCCGCCGAGCCGCGCGGCGGGGGGAAGCTGCTCCGGTTTTTCCCGGAAGTACCAGGAGGTCTGGCAGATCCTGCGCGGCCAGACGGGCGGCTAGGACCGGGTCCGTTCCTCGCGCCGTACCTGGCTTAGGCCGGCAAATCTTTGCTAACCAAAGATTCAATGAAATCAGTTCTTTGCCTTGGCTTTCACCAATTCCTTGCGGTTGCCGCCGAAAATGCCGGCGATGCGCGCAATGCCGCGCTCCATGTGTTCAGGGTGACGGGAGGTGCCGCCGCGCCGGCGGCAAGTGAGTATGACGGATCGTTCGAAGGGCGTTACCGCCAAGCCTGTAGTTTTCGCCACGTTGCTGGCCGCCGCCATCGCCTATATGACGTCGCAGCCGGCCGCCGCCGCGCGCATCCAGGACCCGGCCGGGCCGGTGGTGATTTGGGGCTCGGCCCAGTTTGCCGCCCGCACCGACGCCAGGGCGCCGGCGTCCCGCGACCGTACGGTCTATGCGCGCCAGGTGGTTAAGGTGCAATCGTCGCACCCGCCCGGCACCATCCTGATCGATACCGAGCGCCGCTTCCTCTATCTCGTTCAGGAGGGCGGCACGGCGGTCCGCTACGGGGTCGGCGTCGGCCGGCCGGGCTTCGAGTGGTCCGGCACGCACAGCGTCAGCCGCAAGGCGGAATGGCCGGATTGGGTGCCGCCGGAACAGATGCGCATCCGCCAGCCCTTCCTGCCGGCCTACATGCCCGGCGGCCCGGACAATCCGCTCGGCGCGCGGGCGCTCTATATCGGCTCGACACTGTATCGAATCCACGGAACCAACGAGGCCACCACCATCGGCGAAGCCGTCTCCTCGGGCTGCATCCGGATGCTCAACGAGGACGTCATCGACCTTTACAATCGCGTCGACGTGGGCACCAAGGTGGTCGTCTTTTGATGCTTGAGATCAATAGCCCGGCTCAGTGAAAGCCAGGGAGGCGAAAAGGGCGGTCCACCGGGCCGCCCTTTCTTTTCGCGTTTCTGCGCCTTACGCGAAGCCAGGTGGGGGTGAAACCGCGCCCCCTTTTCACCTTCCGTTTACCGTGATTCTCGAAACCGAGCTCGTTTTTTCGCGGTTTTCCGCGAATCCCATTCAAAACTTATCCTCGCTCTCCGGAGCGCCCTTAGACTCACAGGCATCTTCTCCCACGCGGGGGCGCGGTCTGGATCCGACACCGCCCACGGGGAGAGGAGCGGCGCCTCCGGCGGGTTTGCGTTTATTGAGTCGGCACGGCCACCCGGGGAGGCCGTCCAGGCCGCCCGTCCCGCACGATGGCGGGGCTGCCCGTGAAGGCTTGAGGCTGGGCTTAAGGCGGCCGGGCTAGCCCCTATCTCGAAAGAGCCCTGGGGCGGTCAAGGCGGCTGAAGAGCCCGCGCGCCCGCGCCCCTTTGGGCGAAGGGGGAAGAATAAGGCAAAACCCGGATCTTTCCAGATCGCGGCAACGGCGACGCTTGCCCTCTTCTTCAAGGGCGACTTTCGTTTGGCTCTTTGACAGGGGAACAGCGCCGGGTTAACCGGCTGGTCAACAGTGCGGTGCACAGTTGCGGGCGCTTGCAGCAGGCCTACCGTTGCGTACAGGATAGGTGGTCCGTGACGCGGAGTGGATGGGCATGACGGTTCGGCATGTCGAGATGGCGGCGTTGGCGCTCGCCGCGCTGCTCGTGGCGGCGCCCGCCCATGCCGGCGATCCCCCGCCGGCCAAGGAGCTGTTCGGCCACGCCTCGGAGCCCGCCGACATGAAGCCGCAGGCGATCGGCGGCTACACCCGCGGCTGCCTTGCCGGTGCGGTGGAACTGCCGACCGACGGGCCGTTCCACCAGGTGATGCGCACAAGCCGCAACCGCAATTGGGGTCACCCGTCGCTCAACGACTTCCTCGAAAAGCTGGCGCAAAAGGCGCATGAGGTCGCGGGCTGGCCGGGGCTTCTCATCGGCGATCTGGCGCAGCCGCGCGGCGGGCCGATGCTGACCGGCCATGCCAGCCACCAGATCGGGCTCGACGCCGACATCTGGCTGATGCCGGCGCCGCCGCGCCGCTACACGGACGAAGAGCGCGAGGAGGTGAGCGCCGTTTCGGTGATCGGCGCCAAGGCGGAGGTCCCGGAAGGCAATTGGAAGATCGACCCGACCTTGTGGTCGGCCGGCCAGACGGAGGTCATCAAGGCGGCCGCCGGCGATCCTCGCGTCGCACGCATCTTCGTGCACCCGGCGATCAAGCGCGCGCTTTGCAAGAGCGCCGGCAAGGACCGCGCTTGGCTGCGCAAGGTGCGGCCCTGGTACGGCCACCACTACCATTTCCACGTCCGGCTCTCCTGCCCGCCGGGGAGCACCGGATGCACCAACCAGGCGGCTCCGCCGCCGGGCGACGGCTGCGATGCCTCGCTCGACTGGTGGTTCACCGAGGCGCCCTACAGAAAGCCGGACAAGCCGGTGAAGCCGAAGCCGCCCTTGCGGCTCGCCGACCTGCCGAAGGCCTGCAAGTCCGTCTACGAGGCTAAACCGACGAAAATAGTTCCGGCTTCCGCCGCCGCAGCGCCTGGACAATGACCAGGGTCTTGGCGTCGAGGATGCTGCCGTCGTCGGCCATGCGCGCCAGCCTGTCGAGCGGCACTTCGACGGTCTCGATATCCTCGCTCTCATGATCGACGACGACGCCGTCTTGCGCCCGCCCGCCGGGCGCGTAACGGGCGAGAAACAGATGCATGCGTTCGGTCAGCGTGCCGGGCGAGGAGAACACCGCGCCGATACGCTCAAGATCGGTGATGGCGTAGCCGGTCTCCTCCAGCGCCTCGCGCCGGGCGCAGTCGGCCGGCGTTTCGCCCGGGTCGATGAGGCCGGCGCAAGCCTCCCATAAGCGCTCCTTGTGGCCGTTGAGATAGGCTGGAAGGCGAAACTGGCGCACCAGGAGAACAGTGCGCCGGGCCGGATCGAAGGGCAGCACCGCGATCCCGTCGCCGTGGTCGTTGACCTCCCAGGAGATGGATTGCCAGCCGCCGTCGCGGCGCTTCAGGTCGAAGTCGACGAGCGACAGGCGCGACCAGTGCTGCGAGAGAATGCGGGTGTTGCGGATGCGCACGTCCGGGCGGTCGTCGCCGCTCATCGATCACGACCCGGCAGTGGCTTGCTCGCTGCCCGCGCAGACCACGCCGGTGCCGCCGAGACCGCAATAGCCGCCGGGGTTCTTGGCGAGATATTGCTGGTGATAGTCCTCGGCGAAATAGAACGGTCCCGCGTCCTTGATCTCGGTGGTGATCGGCGGATAGCCGGCCTTTCGCAGCGCCGCCTGATAGCGGGCAAGCGACGTCTGGGCCGCTTCGCGCTGGGCGTCCGAATAGACGTAGATGCCGGAGCGGTACTGGGTGCCGACATCGTTGCCCTGCCGCATGCCCTGGGTCGGCACGTGGCCCTCCCAGAACGCCTTCAGGAGCTTTTCGTAGCTGATCTTTTTCGGGTCGAAGACGATAAGGACCACCTCGTTGTGGCCGGTCATCCCGGAGCAGACTTCCCTGTAGGTCGGGTTCGGCGTATGGCCGCCGGCATAGCCGACCGCGGTGACGAACACGCCGGGAAGCTGCCAGAACAGCTTTTCCGCGCCCCAGAAGCAGCCGAGCCCGAACAGCGCCTTCTCGTGGCCCTCGGGATAGGGGCCTTTCAGCGGCGCGCCGTTGACATGGTGGCGCTCGGCGGTGGGGATCGGCTGTTCGCGTCCGGGCAGCGCGTCGTCCGGGCGCGGGACTTCCAGGGGCTTTGAGCTGAAGAACATGGTGTGCCTCGCCATTCAAGACTCTCGTATCTCAAATGCGATCATAGCTGTTGAAGCCCGATGCCGCGACCATTCAGATGGCGCCTCAGGCAAGGGCCGCGGCATCGAAGGGCTTAGTGACGTCGAGGCTCGATGTGACCTCGGGCATGGGATATTTCAAGCCGGAGCCGCAATTGAACAAGACAGCCCGGTCGCCGGTCACAACCCGGCCCTCGGCGAGCGCCTTCTTCCAGGCCGCATAGGTGGCGGCCCCCTCCGGGCACAGGAGAAGGCCTTCCTTCCCCGCCACCTCGGCGCGGGCAGCCTCGATTGCCTCGTCCTCGACCGCGATGGCGAAACCGTTCGATTCGCGCACCGCTTTCAGAATGAGGAAGTCGCCGATCGCGGCCGGCACGCGGATGCCGGACGCCACGGTGTATGCATCGGGCCACGGTTCGGCATGGTCTGCGCCGGCCTCATAGGCCTTGACGATGGGCGCGCAGCCGGCGGCCTGCACCGCCACCATGCGCGGCTTTTTTGCGCCGAGCCAGCCAATCGCCTCAAGCTCGGCGAACGCCTTCCACATGCCGATGAGGCCGGTACCGCCGCCGGTCGGATAGAAGATGACGTCGGGCACCTGCCAGCCGAGCTGTTCGGCAAGCTCGATCCCCATCGTCTTCTTGCCCTCGATGCGGTAGGGCTCCTTCAGGGTCGACATGTCGAACCAGCCCATCCGATCCTTGCCGGCGGCGACAATCCGGCCGCAATCGTTGATGAGGCCGTTGACGCGCCACACCTTGGCCCCCTGCAGCGCGATCTCGGAGACGTTCACCTCCGGCGTGTCGGCGGGACAAAAGACGAAGGTCTCGATGCCGGCCCGCGTTCCGTAGGCGGCGAGCGCGGCGCCCGCATTGCCGTTGGTCGGCATCGCCGCGCGCCTAACACCGAGCGCCTTGGCCATCGACACCGCCAGCGCCAGCCCGCGCGCCTTGAAGGAGCCGGTCGGAAGCCGGCCCTCGTCCTTGACCAGAAGCTCAGCCCCTTTCGGCACAAGCTTGCCGAGGCCGATCAGCGGCGTCATCACCTCGCCGAGCGAAACGATGTGCGCTGCATCGCGCACCGGCAAAAGCTCGCGGTAGCGCCACAGGTCCTGCGGGCGCGCGCAAAGATCCTCGCGACGCACCGCCTCCTTGACGGCAGCAAGGTCGTAGCGCACCAGCAGCGGCTTGCCCGCGCGGGACAGATTATGGAGTTCGTCCGCTTCATGCCGCTCGCCGGTGGCCGCGCATTCGAGATGGGTGAGGAAGGATGCACTCATCCGCGCCCCGGCTCCAGTAGCAGCCTTGCCGCAAACGCGGCGAACACGCTGGCGAACAGCCAGTCGACGACGCGGACCGCGCGCGGCGAGCGTTTCGCGAAAGCCGCGATCCGGTCGGCCGTCAAGATCATCAGGGCACAGAGCGGAAACGCCAGAGCCATGAAATAGAGGCCGAGGAAGAACAGCTTCTCAGGCGCGCTCGGGTCGCCGGCCGAGACGAACTGCGGCAGGAAGGTGACGAAGAACAGCACGATCTTCGGGTTGGTCAGATTGACGCCGACCCCCTTGAGATAGACCTGCGCGCCAGTTTCCGGCCGCAGCCGCAGCCGGTCCAGATTGAGCGCCGAGCCGTGGCGGATGGCGTCGACCGCCAGCCACAACAGGTAAAGTGCGCCGACGATCTTGAGGATGCCGAAGGCGGTGGCCGAATTCATCACCAGGGCCGACAGGCCGAAGGCGGCGAGAAGCGTGTGCACCACGCTGCCTGAAAACGCGCCCAGCATCGCCATCAGCCCGGCGCGCCTGCCTTGCGCCAGCGTCTTGCCCAGGAACAGAACCATGTCCGGGCCCGGCGTGATGGTCAGCACTAGGCTGGCGAGCGTGAACGCCGCCAGCACCGAAGGGCTCTGGACGAAATCCATGGCGCTTCCCCGTTTGATTAGACCCTCTCGTAAACCTGAAACGGCGCCGCCGCCAGCCGGTTCTTGTGCCCGATGCGTCGAGAGGCTTGTCGCCCCGGCGCCTTCGCCTATAGTGCGCGCGAATTCGCGACCGGCGCGGGCGTCACCGCCCCGCGCCGGCTCCCCAGATGAGGTCTCGACCGATGAGCGACATCAAGAAGGTGGTGCTTGCCTATTCCGGCGGGCTCGACACCTCGATCATCCTGAAATGGCTGCAGGAGACCTATGGCTGCGAGGTCGTCACCTTCACCGCCGATCTCGGCCAGGGCGAAGAGCTGGAGCCGGCGCGCAAAAAGGCCGAGATGCTCGGCATCGAGGATATCCATATCGAGGATCTGCGCGAGGAATTCGTGCGCGATTTCGTCTTCCCCATGTTCCGGGCAAACGCACTCTATGAGGGCGTCTATCTTCTCGGCACCTCGATCGCCCGGCCGCTGATCGCCAAGCGCCTGGTGGAGATCGCGGCCGAGACGGGGGCCGACGCCGTCTCCCACGGCGCCACCGGCAAGGGCAACGACCAGGTCCGCTTCGAGCTTTCCGCCTATGCGCTTAACCCGGACATCAAGATCATTGCGCCGTGGCGGGAGTGGACCTTCAAGTCGCGCGCCGACCTGATCGCCTTTGCCGAGCAGCACCAGATCCCGCTGCCCAAGGACAAGCGCGGCGAGGCGCCGTTTTCCGTCGACGCCAACCTGCTGCACTCCTCATCGGAGGGAAAGGTGCTCGAGGACCCGTGGGTCGAGCCGCCGGCTTACGTCTTCCAGCGCACGGTCAGCCCGGAGGAGGCGCCGGACAAGGCGACCGAAATCGAGATCGAATTCAGAGAGGGAGACCCGGTCGCGCTTGACGGCAAGGCGCTGACGCCGGCCTCGCTGCTTTCGGCGCTCAACGATCTCGGCCGCGACAACGGCATCGGCCGGGTCGACCTGGTCGAGAACCGCTTCGTCGGCATGAAGTCGCGCGGCATCTACGAGACGCCCGGCGGCACCATCCTCCACGCCGCCCACCGGGCGATGGAATCGCTGACGCTCGACCGCGAAGCCATGCACCTGAAGGACCAGCTCATGCCGCGCTACGCGGAGCTCGTCTATTACGGCTTCTGGTTTTCGCCCGAGCGCGAGATGCTGCAGGCGCTCATCGACAAGAGCCAGGCGCAGGTCGAGGGCACGGTGCGGCTGAAGCTCTACAAGGGCAATGTCATCGTCACCGGCCGCAAGAGCGAAAAATCGCTCTATTCCGATGCGCTCGTCACCTTCGAGGACGACCGCGGCGCCTACGACCAGAAGGCCGCGGAAGGCTTCATCCGCCTCAATGCCCTGCGCCTCAGGACGCTCGCGGCGCGGAAGCGGAAGGGCGATTAAGTCCGCAGCACGCCGCCGGTCGCCTTGTTGACCTGGGCGACGATCTTCCGCGCCACCGCCTCGATTTCCTCGTCCGTCAGCGTCTTTTCGCGCGGCTGAAGCGTGACCTCGATGGCCAGCGACTTCTTGCCCTCGCCGATGGCCTCTCCGGTGAAGACGTCGAAGAGATTGACCTCGGCGATCAGCGCCTTGTCGGCGCTCCTGGCGGCGCGCAGAAGGTCTGCCGCCCGAACACCCTCGTCGACCACGAAGGCGAAGTCGCGGCGCACCGGATGCAAATCGGAGATGTCGAGTGGCGGCCGCGTTCGGGTGGCGCGGGCGCGCGGCGCGGGGATGGCTTCAAGGAAGATTTCGAAGCCGACGACCGGCCCGCTGGCGTCGAGCACCTGGAGCACGCCGGGGTGCAGCTCGCCGAAATGGGCGAGAACGGTCTTGAGCCCAAGTTGCAAGAGGCCGGAGCGGCCGGGGTGATACCAGTCGGGCGCCGCGTCCGAGACCTGCAGGCTGTCGACCGGGGCACCGGCGGCGGCAAGCGCGGCCAGCGCGTCTGCCTTTGCATCGAATACGTCGACGGGCCGGAATCTCTCCGCCCAGTGGCGGCCTGAGCCGGCCATACGGGCCGAGCCGCGGCGGATGCCGCTGGCGACCATGAACTGGTCCTCCGGCCGGTCGCCGGCATAGGCCGGCCCGACCTCGAACAGCGCCACATCGTCGCTGCCGCGGTCGGCGTTGCGCTGGGCGGCCATGATCAGGCCGGGCAGCAGGCTGGGGCGCATCGCCGCCAAGTCGGGCGAGATCGGGTTGGCGAGTGCCAAGTCGCGAGCCCCGCCGCCGAAGCTTTTCGCGTGGTTTGCGGCGACAAACGACCACCTCACGGCTTCCAGCATACCGCGGCCGGCTAGCGCCCGGCGCACATGGCGGCGGCGGTTCTGTTCCAGCGTCAGCACCGGCGTGGCGACGCCGTGCGGCCGCGTCATCGGCGCGGCCGGCACCTTGTCGATGCCGAAGATGCGCACGACCTCCTCGACGAGGTCGGCCGCGCCCTGCACGTCGGGCCGCCAGCTCGGCACCGTGACCTTGTGCGCCTTGGCGCCCGAGACGCGAAAGCCGAGGCTCTCTAAGATAGCCTTGGTCTTGGCGGCCGGCAGCGTCAGGCCGCCGAGGCGCTTCACATGGCCGGGATCGAACGTCACGCTGCGTTTTTCGTCGGGGATCTTGCCGGCAAGGACGACCTCGCTCGGTTCGCCGCCGGTGAGCTCGAGCACCATGCGGGTGGCAAGCTCGAGGCCGGGCACGTTGAAGGCCGGGTCGACGCCGCGCTCGAAGCGGTAGCGGGCATCCGACTGGATTGAGAGCTTGCGGCCGGTCTCGGCGATATTGTCCGGCACCCACAAGGCCGATTCGATGAGCACGTCTGTGGTCTCGGCGGTGCAGCCTGAATGCGCGCCGCCCATGATGCCGGAAAGCGACTCGACGCCCGTCTCGTCGGCGATGACGCACATGGAAGGGTCGAACGTGTAAGTGCGCCCGTCGAGCGCCAGCAGGCTCTCGCCCTTTTTGGCGCGGCGCACGGTCAGATCGCCCTTGACCTTGGCGAAATCGAAGACGTGCAGCGGCCTTCCGCGGTCGTAAGTAACGTAATTGGTGATGTCGACGAGCGCGTTGATCGGCCTTAGGCCGATGGCGTGCAGCCGGTGCTGCATCCAATCCGGGCTCGGGCCGTTGTTGACGCCGCGCACCAGGCGCAACGCGAAGGCCGGGCAGAGCGGTTCGGTGTCGCCGAATTCGAGCCTCACCTTCGTCGGACAGGGATAGGCGCCCTTGACCGGCGGGATCGGCGCCTCTTTGAGCGTGCCGAGGCCGGCCGCGGCAAGATCGCGGGCGACGCCATGGACGCCGAGACAGTCGGGCCGGTTCGGCGTGATGGCGATGTCGATGACCGGATCGTCGAGGCCCAGCACCTTGGCGAACGGCGTGCCGATCTCGGCCTCGGCGTCGATCTCAATGATGCCGGTATGCTCGTCGGAAAGTCCCATTTCGCGTTCCGAACACAGCATGCCGTTCGATTCGACCCCGCGGATGGCGGCGGCCGTCAGCTCAAGCCCGGTACCGGGAAGCACCGTGCCGACTGGCGCGAACACGCCCTTCATGCCGGCGCGCGCATTGGGCGCCCCGCAGACGACCTGCACCAGCCCCTTGCCGGCATCGACCAAGCAGACCTTGAGCCGGTCGGCGTTGGGGTGCTGCTCGGCGCTGACGACCGAGGCGACCGTGAAGGGCGCGAATTTCTCCGAAGGGTCGTCGACCTCCTCGACCTCGAGCCCGATCATGGTGAGCTTGTCGACGATCTGGGCCAAGCTCGTCTCGGTGTCGAGATGATCCTTCAGCCAAGAGAGCGTGAACTTCATGCCGACAGCCCCCCGAACAGGGTCGGCAGGTCGAGCGGCCGGAAGCCGTAATGCCTGATCCAGCGCACATCGGCGTCGAAGAAGGCGCGCAGGTCCGGCATGCCGTATTTCAGCATCGCCATCCGGTCGAGCCCCATGCCCCAGGCGAAGCCCTGATAGACGTCCGGGTCAAGACCCACATAGCGCAGTACATTGGGGTGGACCATGCCGCAGCCCAGGATCTCCATCCACTCATCGCCCTCGCCGAAGCGCACTTCCTTGCCGACATGGGTGCAGGCGATGTCGACCTCCATCGACGGCTCGGTGAAGGGGAAGTGGCTGGGGCGGAAGCGCATCCGCACCTCCTCGACCTCGAAGAAGGCGCGGCAGAATTCCTGCAGCACCCATTTAAGGTGGCCCAGATGGGTCTCGGTATCGATGACCAGACCCTCGAGCTGGTGGAACATCGGGGTATGGGTCTGGTCGGAATCGCAGCGATAGGTGCGTCCGGGCACGACGATGCGGATCGGCGGTGCGACCTTCTCCATGGTACGGATCTGCACCGGACTCGTATGGGTCCTCAAGAGCAGCCGGCTGCCATCCTCCTTCTCGTGGAAATAGAAGGTGTCGTGCATCTGCCGGGCCGGGTGCTCGGGCGGAATGTTGAGCGCGGTGAAGTTGTAATAGTCGGTCTCGATATCCGGCCCCTCGGCGATGGAGAAGCCGAGATCGGCGCAGATGGCGGTTACCTCGTCGACCACTTGGCTCACCGGGTGGATGCGCCCTTCGGCAAGCGGGCCCGGCCGCACCGGCAGGCTGACATCGACGCGCTCGGTGGCAAGCTGCGCATCGAGGGCATGTCTGCGCAGCACCGCGCGTCGTTCCTGGATCGCCTCGTTGAAGCGGTCGCGCAGGGTGTTGAGCGTCGGGCCCATGACCGCGCGCTCCTTCGCGCTCATGGAACCGAGCCCCTTGAGCAGTTCGCTCAGACTGCCCTTCTTGCCGAGCACGGCGACGCGCACCGTCTCCAGCGCCGCTTCGTCGCCGGCCTTGTCGATGGCGGCGAGCGTTTTGCTTTCCAGTTGTTGCAGATCAGCCATTATGGCCTCGCGATCTTAGGACTCCTCTTCCCACTTGCCGCCCCGACGGGACGGACGCCACGCGCGGCCGGGACGCCGCGGTGAGCGGCGCCACCGGCGGGCCTCGGCGAGACGGGGGAGCCGGCGGATCAGCTAAGCGCGGCCTGGGCCTTGTCCGCCAGGGCGCTGAACGCCTCCGGCTCCCGGACCGCGAGATCGGCCAACACCTTGCGGTCGATCTCGATGCCCGCCTTGCCGAGGCCGTTGATAAATCGGCCATAGGTCAAGCCGTTCTGCCGGGCGGCGGCGTTGATGCGCTGGATCCACAGGGCGCGAAAATTGCGCTTGCGGTTGCGCCGGTCGCGGTAGGCGTATTGGCCGGCCTTCTCGACCGCCTGCTTGGCGACGCGGATGGTGTTCTTGCGCCGGCCGTAATAGCCCTTGGCCTTGCCCAGGACCTTTTTGTGGCGAGCGTGGGCGGTGACGCCCCGTTTGACGCGTGACATGGCGATTCTCCGTCAGAAAGGATGCGCGCACAGCTTCGTCCCGGCCCTCAGCCGTTGAGAAACTGCCGGATGATCTTCGCATCCTGCGGCGACAGGATCGTCGTGCCGCGCTGGTTGCGGATCTGCTTGTTGGTGCGTTTGATCATGCCGTGCTGCTTGCCTGCCTGATTGGCCCTCACCTTGCCGGTCGCGGTCAGGCGGAACCGCTTTTTCGCTCCGCTCTTGCTTTTCAATTTGGGCATTTTGCTCTACTCCTTGCAGTCCTGGTCGGTCGCGCGGATCAACCTTGCGTCCGAGAGCATTTCGAGCCGCCACGGCATGCCCGTCGATGCCAGGGGTGCGCTTGGCGCAGTGGAACCTCGCGTTGAAGGCCGGTCGGCTCGTCGGCGGCGCGGTTATAGGCGCGGGCGCGGCGAAACACAAGAGCCGCACCGCCGCTCGGCGTGAAGCATACCGTGGCCCGGCGCGTGACGGCTTTCAAGCCCGTTTAGCGGGCGCGTGCGGAAGGGGAAGACAAAGGGGCGAGGAATGAGAGTTCATGCGTTAGTTCTTGTTTTGACTTTCTTGGCGATCGGTCCCATCGGATGCACATGGTTCTCGGACACGGAGGGGCTCGAGGCGCAGCTCGACACCAAGGCGAAGGCCAAGCCGAAGGCCGATCCGAAACAGAAGGCGCGCGCTGCCGCAACCGCCAGTCCACCGCCGCAGACCGCCAGCAGCCCGCCTGCCGCCGCGCTCTCCGCCGCCGAGGTCACGTCGTTGTTGACCGGCAACAGCATGTATGCCGGCGACGGCAATTTCCAGTTCGCGGCCCTGCATCAGACAGACGGCGCGCTGAAGGGGAAGACTTGGAACGGCGAGACGACGGAAACGGGCACCGGCAATTGGAGGGTCGAGCCGAACGGCGCCTATTGCCGCAAATGGGAAAACAGCTGGGCAGGCGGCGAATGGGGCTGTTTCAAGGTGTTTCGCCACGGCAACGCGCTGACCATGGAGCGCGTCTCTGGCAACGGCGCTAACGGCGAGATGACCCTGGTCGACGGCAACGCCTACGACCTTTAGACGCCCTTACGGCAGGATGATCGGAGTCGCGAACACACCTAGCGACTGCAGCCATTCAATCGCTTCGAAGACCGGATAGGCGAGGAAGAACAGGCTCGCCTCGAGCGTGGCGCGCACCACCAGCCGCGGCGTCACGGTGATATTCTTGATGTCGTGCCAGCGGCGGAAATCGGGGATGAACCGGGGCACCTCGCGCAGATAGCGCGCATAGTCCTCTTCGTACTTCTGCGCCAGGAACGCCTCCTCGTGGGCCACCACCCAGCGGAAAACGACATAGGAGATGGCAAACAGAATCAGCCCCATCACGACGCTGCCGGCGCCCGCGCCAATGCCGACAATGCCGATAAAGGAGAACAGATAGAGCGGGTTGCGGACGATCGAATAGGGTCCTTCGCGCACAAGCTCGTTGATCTTGCGCCCGCCGATATAGAGCGTCGACCAGGCCCGGCCGAGAATGCAGAAAAGGATCAGGAAAAGGCCGGTATCCTCGATCGCCTCGTGCACCGCGCCGGCTTCGATCCAGTAGGAGCGGATGAACAGGACGGCGACGGCGATGATCGCGACCAGTCCGGCAAGCAACTGCTTGCGGCGGATCTGAACCGCGCGCAGGGTCAGGGTACTCATCGAGATAACGATTCTCTGGGACGGCGGTCCATCAACATGGCCGTTGGCGGGCGGAATTCAAGTGCGACAATGCACCTCACCGAGGCGCCAGCACCATGACCATCTGGCGGCCTTCGAGCTTCGGCTCGACCTCCACCTTGGCCATTTCTCCGACCTGCTCGCGGACCCGGTGGAGCAGCGCCAGGCCGAGCTCCTGGTGGGCCATCTCGCGGCCCCGGAAGCGCAGCGTCACCTTGACCTTGTCGCCCTCCTCGAAGAACCGCTTCATCGACCGCATCTTGACGTCGTAGTCGTGGGTATCGATGTTCGGCCGCATCTTGATTTCCTTGATCTCGACGGTCTTCTGTTTCTTACGCGCCTCGGCCGCCTTCTTCTGAGCCTGGAACTTGTACTTGCCATAATCGAGGATCTTGCACACCGGCGGTTCGGCGTTGGGCGAGATTTCCACCAGATCGAGGCCCGCCTCGCCGGCCCGGTCGAGCGCGTCCTGCAAATCTACGGCGCCTCTGTTTTCGCCATTCTCATCGATCAGCTGAACCTTTTCGGCAGTAATCAGCTCGTTGACACGCGGGCCCTCGCGAGTCGGAGCCACGGATCTCGTGGGACGTCTGGCTATTGGATGGTCTCCCTCATTGCGCGCCGGCCCCCCACCCCGGGCGGCCTTGCGCTGTTACTTGGTGCAAGATACGGGATAAGATCGAAAAGTCGATCAATCATGTCAATAAGCGACCCTGCCTGGCAGCGAGATTTCCATACAGCGCCAGTGTCGCCTCGGTGAGCCGCTTCAATGTGAAGGTCGAGCGGACCCATTCGCTGCCACGCGCGCCCATGGCCCGGCGTTTGGCCTCCGGCATGCGCAAAATCTGTTCGAGGCAACGGCCGAGCGCGGCCGCGTCGCCGGCGGGAAAGGTGAGGCCCGAGGCCGCATCCGTCGGCACCTGTGGCGGCGCGCGGACGACTTCCCGCCCCGGCCCGACATCGGCGACAATGACCGGCGTGCCCATCGCCTGGGCTTCCAGCATGACGCGTGGAAATCCTTCCGGCGCCGTCATCGCCAGGACGCATATCATGGCAAGGCTGTAGGCCGCCGGCATGTCGGAAACATGGCCGGCAAATGTGACTTGAGCGTGAAGTCCGCGCGCCGCGATGTGGCGCTCGAGCCCATCGCGGAAGGCACTTTTCGGCTGATCGTCACCGGCAAAGACGAGCCGCACCCGCCGCCGCAGATCCGGTTCAAGCCCGGCAACCGCGTCGATTAGGATCATATGGCCCTTGCGCCGGCTGATCCGTCCCGGCAGCAGGACGACAAGATCGTCGGGCCCCGTCCCCCAGGCCTTAGCCAACGCCTGGATGCGCGCCGCGCCGACGGCGTCCGGGTCGAAGCGCTCCGGATCGACGCTGCGATGGATGACGTGGATCCGCTCCTCGGGAATGCCGTAGCGCCGGCGGATCAGACCCGCCACCCAGTCGGAAACCGCGATTACCGCAGCACCGCGCACCATGACGCTGTTATAGAGCCGCTTCAAGGCGCCGCTCTCCTCATGGCTTGCATGGTGGGTGGTCATGAAGACGGCGCCCGCGCGCCGTGCGGCGAAGTAGCTCGACCAGGCCGGCGCACGGCTGCGGGCATGGACGATGTCGACCGACTCCCGTCGGATGAGCCGGGCCAGACGGCCGATATTGAGGACCATCGCCAGCGGGTTCTTGGATGCGACCGGCAAGGTGACATGCTCGCCGCCGGCTCTTCTGAGCGCCTCGACCATCCGCCCCCCTTCGGAGACGACGATGGCGCGGTGGCCGGCGGCGACAAGGGCATCGGCAACCTGAAGACAGCCGAGCTCGGCGCCTCCCGCGTGCAGCTGCGGGATGACCTGAAGAACCGTCAGCTTGCGCGGTGCGGTGGCCTTCACGCTCGTTTCCCCGCGCCGCGCCCCGCGGCACCGCCGCCGTCATCGTGAAGCTGTGTGCAAATTTGCGGGCGCCCTCACTCATGCTTCGCCAGCCATGACAGATAGAATGCCGGCGGGTCGACCGCAATCACTCATTCTCGCCCTCATCGCCGCCGTCGAACAGCGCGGTCAGACCGTCGCGGTAGTTGCGATATTTGAGCCGGACGCCAAGCTCGCGCTTGATGCGCGCATTGCGACACCTCTTGTTTTCCGCATAGAAGCTCTTCGCCATCGGCGACAGGTCCGCCGTTGCCAAGGGCTCTTCCGGCGGCGGCGCAAGGCTCAGCAACCGGGCGGCGAAGATGATCGCGTCCTGCGGCGGCGCCGGCTCGTCGTCGCACACATTATAGATGCGCGGCAATGCCGGCGGGTTGGCGATGGAGGCGGACAGCACGGCGGCGATATCGCCGACATGGATGCGGTTGAAGACCTGTCCCGGCTTGATGATGCGCCGCGCCTCGCCGCGCTTGAGCCTGTCGAGCGAGCTGCGTCCCGGACCGTAGATGCCGGCGAGGCGAAAGACCGCCAGCGGAATTCCCGTTTGCGCGCCGAGTTCCGTCCAGGCGCGCTCGGCCTCGAGGCGGCGGCGGCCACGGGCGGTCACCGGCTCAGGCTTCGTCTCCTCGTCGACCCAGGCGCCGCCATGATCGCCATAGACGCCGATGGTGGATAGATAGCCGATCCATTTCAGATGACGGGCTTCCGCGGCGATGTCGGCGCCGTGGCATGACAGCACCGGACAGCCGGCCTCTTCCGGCGGCACCGAGACCAGGATGTGGCTTGCCTCGGAAAGCGCGGCGCGCACCGCTTCGCTGGGCGCGGTTCCGTCGAAGGCAAGCGTCGCAATTCGGCTGTCGGTCAGGGTGGCCTTGCCGCCGCGGCGAACGGTTCCGCCGACCTGCCAGCCCTGGCCGAGCAGGCCTTCCGCCAGCGCCTGCGCCGAATAGCCGAGACCGAAACAGAAAAGGCGCGGCATGGCGGTCAGCTCGCCTCGATCCATTCCGATCGCACCGCCTCGTCGCCTTCGCCGGCAAGCTTGCGATCCCGCAGGACTGCGAATTCTTGCGGTTTTAGGAGCTGCGCCAAGGCCCAGACCGCCATGGCGCGGATGAGGGGAGAGCCGTCGGCCAGCAGGGGCCTTGCGGCTTTCGCCAGCGCTGGCTTGCCGGAATTGCCGATGGCGATGAGCACATTGCGGACGAACCGGTCACGCCCGATGCGCTTGATCGGAGAGCCGGTGAACAGTTTGCGGAAACCGGCATCGTCGAGAGCGGCCAGATCGGCGAGCTTCGACGCGCGCAGCACCGCGCGGGCGTGGAACTTCGCCTCGCGCGCCTTGCTCGCGAATTTGTTCCACGGGCATATCGCCAGACAATCGTCGCAGCCATAGATGCGGTTTCCCATCGCGGCGCGGAACTCGGCCGCGATGTGCCCCTTATGCTCGATGGTGAGATAGGAGATGCAGCGGCGCGCATCGAGCCGGTAGGGAGCCGGGAAGGCGTCGGTCGGGCAGATGTCGAGGCAGGCCCGGCAGCTGCCGCAATAGTCGTGCTCCGGCGCGTCGGCGGTGAGTTCCGCCGTGGTGAAGATCGTGCCAAGGAACAGCCACGAGCCATATCGGCGCGAGACGAGGTTGGTGTGCTTACCCTGCCAGCCGATGCCGGCAGCTTCCGCGAGCGGCTTTTCCATCACCGGGGCGGTATCCACGAACACCTTGACGGCAGCGCCGGTGCGGGCCGCAAACCGGCCTGCGATCTGCTTCAGCTTGCCCTTGACGACATCGTGGTAGTCGCGGTTTTGCGCATAGACGGAAATGGTTCCCCGGTCCGCCCTGGCAAGCGCCGCCAGCGGGTCCTCGCCGGGGCCGTAATTCATCGCCAGCATGATGATCGAGCGCGCCTCGCCCCACAGCTTTGCGGGCGCCGCGCGGGGCGCCTCGCTCACCTTCATCCAACCCATCTCGCCGTGAAAGCCGGCCTTGAGAAAGCGGCGCAGGCGGGCCGGCGCCTCGGGGATCGCGTCGGGCCGCGTCACCCCGACAACGTCGAAACCCATGGCGCGGGCGTCTTTGCGAAGTTGCGCTTCCGCCGCGCCGCGCATCAAAAGTCGAGGTCGGCATAGGCCGCAGGCGGCGGCATGCCGCGGATCTGGTCGCACAGCAGCGGCCGGAAGGACGGCCGCGACTTGATGCGCGCATACCAATTGCGGGCATCCATGTTCTCCTCCCAGGGCACGTGACCGAGATAGTCGACGCTGGACAGATGCGCCGCCGCGGCAAGATCCGCATAGGACAATTGCTCGCCCGCGAGCCAGTTCCGTTGCCTCGCCAGATAGCCGACATAGTTGAGATGATGACGGACATTGGCAAGCCCCGCGCGCACCGCGGCGGCGTTGGGCGGGCCGCCGCCCATCTCGCGCGGCATGAAGCGGCGGTCGATTTTTTCGCCAACCAGGTTCTGCGACACTTCCTGGTTAAATTTCTGGTCGAACCAGGCGACGAGCCGGCGCACCTCGGCGCGGTCGCGGGGCGCCTCCGGCATCAAGAGGCCGGGATCGCGGGTCTCGGACAGATATTCCGCAATCGCCCCGTCGCCCGCCACCACGGTGCCGTCATCGTCGACCAGCACCGGCACGGTGCCGGCCGGGTTGAGGAGCAGGAAATCCTCACGCCGGTCCCACGGGTGCTCCTCGACGAAATCGGCGGCAAGCCCGTACTCGCCGAGCGCAAGCCGGATCGTCCTCGAAAACGGGCAAAGCGGGAAATGATAGAGGGTTACCATGAATAACAGGCCACATCCGGGCGAGCCGCCGCCCCACTGGCAAAAAACAATGTGAATGGACGAGCGGTTCCCGTATAGAACCCGAATCGGGCCGGAACAAGCCGTTTCGTGCCGCCGCCGGACGGGACCGATCATGGATGGCAAGACGATCATCGACGCCCTGATTCTCGGAATCATCGAGGGTCTTACGGAATTCATCCCGGTCTCGTCGACGGCGCATCTGCTGCTTGCCGGACGCTTCCTCGGCTTCGAAAGCGCGGGCAAGGCCTTCGAGGTGCTGATCCAGCTCGGCGCCATCCTGGCGCTCTTGTCGCTCTACGCCGCCCGGCTGTGGCAGCTCCTCACCGAGCTGCCGCGCGAGCCCCGCACCCAGCGATTTGTGATCGGCGTTGTCATCGCCTTCCTGCCTGCAGCCATCCTCGGCGTGTCGTTCCACCGCGTCATCACCGAGGTTTTCTTCGAGTCGCTGGTCCTGATCTGCGTTGCCCTGATCGTCGGCGGCGTCGCGCTCTTGTGGCTCGACCGGCTCGCCTTGAAGCCCCGCTATCACGACATCATGAACTATCCGCTCAAGCTCTGCCTCGGCATCGGCCTGTTCCAGACCTTGTCGCTGATCCCCGGCGTGTCGCGCTCCGGCGCGACCATCGCCGGCGCCCTCGTGTTGGGCACCGACAAGCGCTCGGCGGCGGAATATTCCTTCTTCCTCGCCATGCCGACCATGGCCGGCGCCTTCGTCTACGACCTCTACAAGAACTTCGATGCCATCGACGCCGACGCGGCGCTGATCATCGCCATCGGCTTCGTCACCGCCTTCATTTCGGCGTTGTTCGTGGTGCGTGGCTTCCTCGGCTTTGTCAGCCGGCACGGCTTCGCGCTGTTCGCCTGGTGGCGCATCGTCGTCGGCTTCGCCGGCCTCGCCATCGCGTTTTCCCTGCCCGAGGGCCCGGTGTCGCAGGCGAGTGATGCCGCCTCAGACCATCCTGCGGTGCGCGAACTGGCCGGATTTGCGGAAGCAGTAGAGATAGCTCGGCAGGATCGCGTCCATGGCGCGCGGACCGATGCCGAGGCCCTGCAGGGTGCGGCCGGCGGCGGTGGCCTCCTCGGAAACGACATTGTCGCGGGCGAGTTGCCTGACCTGGTCGACCGTTAATGGCGGCTTCGGCAGGAGCTGGAGAAAAAATGCCTGAAACTTGGCGATGGGCAAGGGAATGGAGACGATCCACCGCCGGCGTTCGATAATCGCCAGCATCTTCTCCATCAGCTCGCGGAAGGTCGCCACCTCCGGGCCGCCCAACTCGTAGATCTTGCCCGGCTTCGCCCGGCCTTCGACGGCGGCGAGGAACGCTTCGGCCACATCGCCCACGAACACCGGCTGAAACCGCGTCTTGGCGCCGACCAGCGGAACCACCGGCGAGATGCGGGCCATGGCCGCGAAGCGGTTGAAGAATTCATCCTCGGGCCCGAAGATGATCGAGGGACGAATGATCACGGCGCCGGGAAAGGCCGCCTTGACGGCCGCCTCGCCGGCTGCCTTGGTACGGGCATAGGCGGAAGGGGACTGCGGGTCGGCGCCGATGGCCGACATGTGCACGACATGCTGCGCTCCCGCCGCAGCGGCCGCCTCGGCGATGGCGCCGGCGCCTTTATCATGGACCGCGGCAAAGCGCTGGCGTCCGCTCTCGGCAAGAATTCCGACCAGATTGATCACCGCCCAGACGCCGGTGACCGCGCGGTCGATGGACTCACGGCTTCGCACATTGGCCTGCACGGCGTGGATCTGGCCGACATTTCCGAGCGGCTGCAGATGGCCGGCAAGATCCGGCCGGCGCACCGCGACCCGTATCCGATGGCCGCGCTGGGCCAGCGCCCGAACGATATGGCGGCCGACAAAGCCGGAGCCGCCGAAGACCGTGATCAGCCGGTCGCTGTTTGAACCCTTCGTCATGATACCCTCGCCGATCTTGACGTCCCGCTCGGCGCGCGCGCGACCGCGCGCGGCTAGCGACGATCGCGTCTTGCCGGCGGCATTTCAGATATACCGAAGGGGGCGGGCTGTACAGGCTCTGGGCGCCCCCGCAACGATCGCACGCAACCTTTCGTCTCGCTTGAAATTGCCGCCCGGCGCCCCAATTGACAAGCGCGGTGGTGGTGCCTTAAGGAACCCTTCATTGCCCAGGTGGCGGAACTGGTAGACGCGCTGGCTTCAGGTGCCAGTGGCCGCAAGGCCGTGGAAGTTCGAGTCTTCTCCTGGGCACCAGCATTGGGCGCGCAAGGCGCAGGATCATGACGATCACGCTGCACCAGGGGGATCTGCCGGACGGACTGAGTTTCGGCGCCTCTGTCGCCGTCGACACCGAGACATTGGGTCTCAATCCGCTCCGCGACCGGCTGTGTCTGGTGCAGCTTTCCGCCGGCGACGGCAGCGCCCATCTGGTGCAAGTGCCCAAGCAGGGCATCGCGGCGCCGAACCTCTGCCGGCTCTTCGCCGACCGGGCGGTGCAAAAGATCTTTCACTTCGGACGCTTCGACATGGCCATGCTCGATCACGCCCTCGGCGTCATGCCGGAACCGGTCTTCTGCACCAAGATCGCCTCCAAGCTGACCCGTACCTACACCGACCGGCACAGCCTCAAGGAGCTGGCGCGGGAGCTCATCGGCATCGACCTTTCCAAGCAGCAGCAGAGTTCCGATTGGGGGGCGCCGGAGCTGAGCCAGGCGCAACTGGAATATGCGGCCGCCGACGTGCAGCACCTGCACGCGCTGCGCGACAGGCTCACGGAGATGCTGAAACGGGAAGGACGCTTGCAGCTGGCGCAGGCCTGCTTCGCCTTCCTTCCGACCCGCGTCCGGCTCGACCTCGCCGGCTTTACGGACGACGACCTGTTCGCCCATTAATGCCGACTACCGATACGCCCAAAAATAATCATAGTTTGCGGCAAGTTTGATTCATCGTTCCCGTGATATGCTGGATCTCTTGAAAGCCGGTGTGATCTTGGGGCGGCTGCGGAAACCAGCCGCGCCGAGGGATTGGATGTGTGCGTTTGATGACGGCGATCACTGACCATATGGACAGCCGTTTGGCGCGCTGGAGCGGCTATGACCGCGACGAGCAGGCGCGCGTTCTGGCGCAGGCCCGGCACCACAGCCGATTGGTGCGCCGGTTGCGCCGCCTTCTGCCGGCGCTCGCCGCCGTCCTGGTCATCGCGACGGTGCTGGCGAATGGAGAGTGGCTGTTGTCCTTCGGGCCAGTCTCGGTCGGGCGGATCTCGGTCGAGAACGGCGTCTTGAAGATGGAAAACCCGCGCCTGTCCGGCTATTCGCAGAACGATAAGACCTATGAGGTCAGCGCCGCGGCGGCCATGCAGGACATATCCAAGCCGAACATCGTCCGCTTGCAGCAGGTCAAGGCGCGAATCACCGAGGAGGACGGGCGCTGGACGACCGTCGACGCCCGCTCCGGCGTGTTCGACACCGAGAAAGAGGAGTTGCGGCTGGAGGAGGATGTCCGCGTCCGCAACGACAAAGGCTACGAAATGCGGCTCAAATCGGCGGAAATCGCGTTTAAGAGCGGCAGCGTCGCTTCCAACCGGCCGGTCGAGATCGACATGCTGAACGGTCAGTTGCGCGCGCGCCGGCTGCAGATCGAGAACAGGGGAAAACGCATCGTTTTCACCGGAAAAGTGATCCTAACCTTCCGCCCAAAGGTCAAGGAGACGGCTGATGATCGGCGCTGACGGACGTTCGGCGATGCGGTTGGCAGGCGTCATGGCCCGGCATGTCTTGGCCCTGGCGGCGGCGCTGATCGTTGCCGCGTCCGCGCCGGCTGCGGCGCAAAGCCGGCTCGCCAATGCGTTTTCCGGGTTTTCGGTTAACTCCGACAAGCCGATCGACATTGCCTCGGATGTGCTGGAAGTGCTTGATGAAGAGCAACTCGCCATCTTTAAGGGCAATGTAAACGTCGTCCAGGGCGAGGTCACGCTGAAGACCAAGGTTCTGAAGGTAAGCTATGACGGCAGGGTGAACGGCGGCGGCCAGCAGCAGATCAGGCGGCTGGAGGCCCTCGGCAAGGTCCTGGTCGAGACCAAGGACCAGACCGTGACCGGCGATCACGCCGTTTTCGAAATGAAACAGAACATCATCACGGTGGACGGCGACGTGGTGCTGACCCAGGGCGGCAATGTCCTGCGCGGCAGCAAGCTCGTCGTCGACCTCAATACCAGCCGCTCGCGCCTGGAAGCGCACAAGTCGGGAAAGGGCGGCCGGGTGACCGGATCATTCGTCCCCAGTTCGCCGCGTCCCGGCGAGGGCGGCGAACCGCCGGCACCGCAATGAGCGACGTCGGGCATGGCGGGCGGTTCCCAAGTTCGGGACCGGGTGACGGCACTGCCGCGCCGTCGTGCCAGCGCGCGGCCCAGCCGAAGTGAGGCAACAGTGGGTAAGCTTTTATCATTTCCCCGGCGATCCGCGAAACGGCCTGCACGCGGCGCGGCGGAGATCGACTTTGGCTTGGCGCCTGACGCAGCTCCGGCCAGGCTTGCCGTCCACGACGTCACCAAGAGCTTCAAGCGCCGGCCGGTCGTTCGCGGGGTCAGCCTGTACGTCCAGCAGGGCGAGGCAGTGGGGCTGCTCGGTCCCAATGGCGCCGGCAAGACCACCGTCTTTTACATCATCACCGGGCTGATCGCCGCCGACCGCGGCCGTATCGAGGTCTACGGCCAGGATGTCACCGGTCTGCCGATGTATCAGCGTGCGCGCTTGGGCATCGGCTATCTGCCGCAGGAAGCGTCGATCTTTCGCGGTCTTTCCGTCGAACAGAACATTCGCGCCGTGCTCGAGCTGGTCGAGCCCGACCGCCGGGCCTGCGAGGCGGAGCTCAATGCGCTGCTTGAGGAATTCGGCATTCTCCATGTCCGCAAGTCGCGCGCGATCGCGCTCTCCGGCGGCGAGCGGCGGCGGGTGGAAATCGCCCGGGCGCTGGCCAGCCGGCCGTCTTTCATGCTTCTCGACGAGCCGTTTGCCGGCATCGATCCGATCGCCATCAACGATTTGCGCGCCCTGGTCCGCCATCTGACGGCACGCCGCATCGGGGTTCTGATCACCGATCACAATGTCCGCGAAACCTTGGAGCTGATCGACCGCGCCTATATCATTCACAGCGGCGAGGTGCTGATGGAGGGGCGTCCGGACGAGATCATCGCCAACGCCGAGGTGCGCCGCCTGTATCTCGGCGATCAATTCAGCCTATAGCCGCCGCGAGCCGGGTGTTAAGAGCGGAGTGATCGGGACATGGCGCTGATTCCAAAGCTGGAGTTGAGGCAGGGCCAAGCCCTGGTCATGACTCCCCAGCTTCAGCAGGCCATAAAGCTCCTGCAGCTCTCCAGCCTCGATCTTGAAGCCTATGTGGAGGCAGAGCTGGAGCGCAATCCGCTGCTCGAACGCGCCGACGACGAGGCCCCGGCCGCAGCGGAAAGTGACGCCGAAACGGACGGCGCCGGCGACGAGGCCTCCGACAAGCCCGCGGAATGGTCCGACCTTGCCTTTGAGGAATCGCCGCGCGCGGTTGCGGCCAAGCTCGACACGGATGTTGAGAATGTCTTCCCCGACGACACCGAGGCCGGCGGCGCACCGGAGAGCGAGCCGCGGGCGATGGAGCCGATGGATTCCGGCTGGAGCGCCATCAGCGGGCGGCGCGGCGGCAGCTTCGATTCCGGCGAATTCGACTTCGAATCGATGCTGACCGGCGAGGTGACGTTGCGCGATCACCTCAACGAACAGCTGGCGCTGGCCATTGCCGATCCTGCCAAACGTCTGATCGGGCAGCATCTCGTCGATATGGTCGACGATGCCGGCTATCTTTCCGGCAATCTCGAGCAGGTCGCGATCCGCCTCGCCGCGCCGCTCGACATGGTCGAGGAAACGCTGAGGGAAATTCAAGCCTTCGATCCGCCGGGGGTTCTGGCGCGCAATCTCTCCGAGTGTCTGGCAATCCAGCTCAAGGACAAGGACCGGTTCGATCCGGCCATCGCCTGCTTGGTCGAGAATATCGAGCTCCTGGCCCGGCGCGAATTCGACAAGATCAAGCGTCTATGCAGGATCGACGACGAGGACCTGGCCGACATGGTCGCCGAAATCCGCGCCCTCGACCCCAAGCCCGGGCTGAGATTCGGCTCCATCGTCATCCAGCCGATCGTCCCCGACATCTTCGTGCGGACGCGGCCGGACGGCAGCTGGCAGGTCGAGCTCAACAGCGATGCTCTGCCGAAGGTGCTGGTCAATCAGGAATATTACACCAGCGTCGCGCGCGACACGCACAACGAGCTCGAACGCACCTATCTGAGCGAGTGCCTGCAAAGCGCCAACTGGCTGGTCAAGAGCCTCGACCAGCGCGCCCGCACGGTGCTCAGGGTGGCGACCGAGATCGTGCGTCAGCAGGATGGCTTCCTGGCCGACGGCATTCAATGCCTGCGCCCGCTCAACCTGAAGACCGTGGCCGACGCCATTTCCATGCACGAATCGACGGTCAGCCGCGTCACTTCCAACAAATACATGGCGACGCCGCGCGGCACCTTCGAGCTGAAGTTCTTCTTTACTTCGGCGATCGCCGCGGCCGACGGCGGCGAGGCGCATTCCGCCGAGGCCGTGCGCCACCGCATCAGGGAGCTGATCGACCGGGAATGTCCCGAAAAAGTCCTGTCCGACGATCAGATCGTGCAGGTCCTCAAACAGGAGGGTGTCGATATCGCGCGGCGGACCGTCGCCAAGTACCGCGAGGCCATGCGCATCGCCTCCTCGGTGCAGCGGCGGCGCGAAAAGCGGGTGCCGATGTGACCGGCCGTTCGCGGCGCGCCGGCAAGCCGGGCTGGCTGTGGACAGGCGGCAAGCGCATTGACAGGCGCTGGTCGCGCTCTTAGGTTCCAGCCGCCGCGTTAGGCAGATGCCGATATCTGCGCCGGGATGGAGCGGCCAATCCGCGAATCACTGTTTGCGGGGTCATTGCCGAGAACGCGCGGTGGGCGAAGGCGCGGTGGAAATTGCGGGCCTGCCCGGTAAGGTGCCTGAGCATCGATGCACGTAAAAATCACCGGAAAGAATATGGATGTGGGTGATGCCTTGCGCGAGCGCGCCGGCCACCGTCTGGTGGACGTGCTGGGCAAGCATTTCGACCGCGGCTACGACGCCCATATCGTGTTCGAAAAGACGCGCATCGGCTTTCTGGCCGAATGTGTGGCGCATCTCGATTCCGGCGTCAGGCTGCAATCGCGTGCCGAGGCGCAGGATGCCCACGTCGCACTCGAACTTGCGGCCGACAAGCTCGAAAAGCGCTTGCGCCGCTATCGCCGCCGCTTGAAGGAACACAATCAGGCGCGGGTGGAGCCGGCGCCGGCCTTCATTCTCGCAGCGCCCAGGGATGAGGACGAAGAGCCCGAGAGCGAGGCCGCCGACAATCCCGTGGTGGTCGCCGAAAGCACGACGCCGTTGCCGACCCTGACGGTCAGCGAAGCGGTCATGCGCCTCGATCTCGGGAATGAGCAATTCATCATGTTCCGCAATGCCGGCCATGGCGGGCTCAATATTGTCTACCGCAGGGACGACGGAAACATTGGCTGGCTGGATCCGAGCCGCACCGCGCCCGCCGATGTCGAGGCGCGCTGACGGATTTCACGAACCGGGGTATTTGAAAACATGGATTTGAGCGATCTGATCACGCCCGACGCGATCATGCCGAGCATGAAGGTCTCGAGCAAAAAGCAGCTCTTGCAGGAAATGGCCGGCCGCGCGGCGGCGCTGACCGGCCTTGTCGAGCGGCAGATTTTCGACCTGTTGCTGCAGCGCGAGCGGCTCGGCTCGACCGGCGTCGGTCATGGGGTCGCGATACCGCACGGCAAGCTGCCGGGTCTGCAGCGGATTTGCGGCGTCTTCGCCCGCCTCGACAAGCCGATCAATTTCGAGGCGATGGACGACCAGCCGGTCGACCTGGTGTTTCTGCTGCTGGCACCGGAAGGAGCCGGCGCGGACCATCTCAAGGCGCTCGCGCGCGTTGCCAGGGTGCTGCGCGAACCGACCGCGGCGAAGAAGCTGCGCGGCTGCCGCGATGCGGCAGGCCTTTATGCCTTGTTGATCGAGTCCACCGAATCCGACGCCGCTTAGAGCATGTTCCGCAAGAATGGGAACCGGTTTTGCGGGAAGAACATGCTCAACCATTGAGATTGAACCGAAAACCGATTCGGATCAGATGGATTTCGGTCTAAAGCTTTTCCGGCAGACTTCGGATCAGTGCACGGAGACGGGCATCAGGCTGTGCTCGCGCGCATTGGCGATCACCGTGTCGCGGTTGTCGCCGAGCAGGATCGGCGTGCCGTCGGCTGCGTGCAGCACGAACAGCCGCGCGGTTGCCGGCAGCCTGCGGGCGGACGGGAACTGGCCGATGGCGTCCTGGGCCTCGATTTCGCGGATATAGGCGACCTCGCCGCCGCCGAGATGGGCGAACTCGTCCGCCGAAAGCGGGGGGATTTTGCGTTCTTGCTCGGTCATTGTCTCAACCTTTCGTCCATGTCGCCTATCGTCATTGCCCGTTGGTGATGTCGATCTTGCGCACCAGCCGCTCAGGATCGTGGCGAACCAGATCGATGGACAAAAGTCCGTCCTTCAGTTCCGCGCCCGCCACCTCGATGGCATCGGCGAGCACGAAGGCGCGCTGGAACTGCCGGGCGGCGATACCGCGATGCAGGAAGGTGCGCGACTTGTCGTCGGTCTGCCGGCCGCGGATGACGAGTTGGTTGTCTTCGTGGCTGATCTCCAATTGATCGCGCGTAAACCCGGCGACGGCGAGCGTGATGCGCAGCACCTCGCCGCGGTCGCTTTTCGACACGCGTTCGATGTTGTAAGGCGGATACCCATTGCCCGCTGACTTCGTCAGCCGGTCGAGCAGTTGTTCGAGACCCTCGAAGCCGAGCAGAAACGGACTTGAAAACTGAGACGCGGGAGACATCGATTGTCCTTCATCAAGCGACAGACATGTCTTTGCGGCGCGGCCGCCCCTCAGGCACGGTACACCGCGTCCGGCCCCATCATGGGCGCCGGATATGGCAAATATGGGAAGGGCCGCAAAAACGGTCAAGACGTCGGGCCGGCCAGGTGCAACCGAGGCCGTAAAGGGTTCTGACACCAGCCATGCTAGAATCGTCTCGCTGCGGTTCGCGCGACCTTGACCCGCATCAATGCAATGCCGCTGTGCGCGCCGATGATCGGCGGACAGCGATACTGGGTGGCATCGAATGGCTTCGGCGGTAAAGGCTGGAAAGCAGCGGGCGACCGCAAAAGGCCGTGCGGCGGATGACGAGAACGCCCGCCAGCTTCTCGCTATCGTCCATGACCTCGCCGTCGAGCTGCATCCGCATCTGCGCCGAACACTGACCGTCGAGCTCGACAGCGACATTGACAGCGACATCGGTCTCGATAGCCTCGGGCGCGCGGAGCTGCTGCTCCGCATCGACCGGGCCTTCAAGGTGCGATTGCCCGAGCGCCTGATCGGCGAGGCCCGGACGCTGCGTGACCTGCTCAAGGAGGTGACCGCCGCCGCACCCGACGCCGGCGCGGGACGTATCAGAACCGCCATTGAGCCCATCGTGCTGCCGGAAACCTCGGCGCCGACGCAGGCAACCACGCTCATCGAGGTGCTCGCGGCCCATGTCGGGACGCATGGCGAACGGCCGCACATCTTGTTGTGGCGCAGCGACGAGGAAGACGAGGCCATTACCTATTCGGGGCTCGATCGGGCCGCGCGAGCGGTCGCCGGCGGACTGATCAATCGGGGACTTGAGCGCGGCGAGCGCGTCGCCATCATGCTGCCGACTGAGGCAGGCTTCTTCCACGCCTTTTTCGGGGTGCTTCTTAGCGGCGGAATACCGGTGCCGATCTATCCGCCATTTCGCCGCGCCCAGGTCGAAGACCATCTGCGCCGGCAGGCCGGCATCCTGTCCAATGCGCAAGCGAGCTTTCTCGTCACCGACGAGGAGATCCACAGGGTCGGGGTCCTGCTCTACGGCCTGACGGATTCCTTGCGCCGCGTGGAGACGGTCACCGAGCTTGCCTCAGGCGAGATGATCGGCGAGGCGACGCCCGCCGACGGCGGGACGACGGCGCTGATCCAATACACTTCGGGCAGCACCGGCGATCCCAAGGGCGTCGTCCTCTCCCACGCCAACCTCATCGCCAATATCCGCGCCATGGGCGAGGTCATGGAGGCGAGTTCCTCCGATATTTTGGTGAGCTGGCTGCCGCTCTATCACGATATGGGGCTGATCGGCGCCTGGTTCGGCTGCCTCTATTACGGCGCGCCCGCGGTCATCATGCCGCCGCTCGCCTTTCTGGCCGACCCCGCGCGTTGGCTGTGGGCCATTCACCGTCATCGCGCGACGCTCTCGGCCGCGCCGAATTTCGCGTTCGAGCTGTGTCTGAAGAATATCCGCGATGCGGATATCGACGGCCTCGACCTGAGCACGCTGCGCATGGTGGTCAACGGCGCCGAACCGGTGAGCCCGAGCACCATCGTCCGCTTCACCGAGAAATTCAAAGCTTATGGCTTCAGGCCGGAGGCCATGGCGCCGGTATACGGGCTCGCCGAGAGCGCCGTGGGGCTGGCTTTTCCGCCGACCGGGCGGGCACCGATCATCGATCGCGTGGAGCGCGAATCCCTGTCCCAGCGCGGCTATGCGCGGCCGGCCGAACCGGACGACGTCACCGCGCTTGAATTCGTCGCTTGCGGCCAGCCGCTGCCGAACCACGAGGTGAGGATCGTTGACGCGACCGGCCGCGAGGTCGCCGCGCGCCACGAGGGACGGCTTCAGTTCAAGGGCCCCTCGGTGACGACCGGCTATTTCCGCAACGAGGAGAAGACGCGCGCCCTGTTCGACGGCGACTGGCTGGAGAGCGGCGATCTTGCCTATATCGTCGGCGGCGACATATTCCTCACCGGCCGGATCAAGGACATGATCATCCGTTCCGGGCGCAACATCTATCCCCACGAGCTGGAGGAACATGTCGGCAATATTGAAGGCATCCGCAAAGGCTGCGTCGCCGCGTTCGCCAGCAGGGACCCGCGCACCGGCACTGAGCGGCTGATCATCCTCGCCGAGACGAGGCTTGCCGATCAAGCGCAATTGGATGAGCTGAAGCAACGAATTTCGGATGCGTCCCTGGAGCTTCTCAACCTGCCGCCGGACGAGATCGTCCTCGCGCCGCCGCACGCGGTTCCGAAAACCTCGAGCGGCAAGATTCGCCGTTCGCAGGCGCGCTCGCTATACGAAAGCGGGATGATCGGGCGCAAGGCCCGCGCCCTGTGGTGGCAGCTTGCCCGTCTGAGCCTCGTCGGACTGGCACATCGCTTTCAGCGGGGAGGGCGAATTGCGGTCCATTTCGCCTATGCCGCCTATTGGTGGTGCGCGCTTTGCCTCATCAGCGTCTTCGTCTGGCCGCTCGTCGTCGCGCTGCCGCGGCGGGATTGGGCGCATGCCGTAACCGGCGGGCTCGCGCGCCTGTTCCTGCGCCTCACCGGGCTTGCCGTGGACGTTGAGGCGGAAGGCCCGATCCCCGAAAAGCGCGTGATCCTGGTGAGCAACCATTCAAGCTATCTGGACGGCATGGTCATCTCGGCGGCGATCCCGGGCAAGCTTTCCTTTGTCGCCAAGGCGGAGCTCGGGGCCCAGCTGATCACGGGGCCCTTCCTGCGGCGCCTCGGAACGATTTTCGTGCGCCGTACGGACGCGAGCGGCGGCATTGAGGACACGGCGCTGACGCTGAAGGCGGCCGAGGCCGGCGAACGGATCGTCTCGTTCCCGGAAGGGACGCTGACCCGCATGCCGGGCCTGCTGGGATTTCATCTGGGGGCGTTTCTGGTCGCGGCCCAGACCGGCACGCCAGTCATTCCCGTCGCCATCCGCGGTACCCTATCGGTGCTGCGCGGCGGACAATGGTTTCCCCGGCGCGGGGCCATATCGGTGCATATCGGCACGCCGATCAGGGTCGACGGCACTGATTTCGAGGCCGCGGTGCGGCTTCGCGATGCGGCGCGCGCGGTGATCCTCGCCCATTGCGGCGAACCGGACCTGGCGCGCGAGAAGATCAGCCTTACAACGGCGACGTGACGGCGAAGCGCAAAAAGAAGGCTCCCTGCCCCAATCCGGGGACTGTCCGGCCTTCAAGACTGAACAAGGCATCATGATTTCCACCGTTGCTGGCCGCCGCGTATACTCTAGGCGTGGAACCGGTCGCGCCGCGCCCCGTTTCAATGGTTGAGCAACGGCCGACGTTCCCGACAGCAGCTGCAGTCATTTCAGTCGAAGGGTGATTGTCATGAAACGCCTTATTGCGATGATTATAGGAACCGTGCCAGTGCTGGCCATCGGCGGCGCTGCCTTTGCGCAGCAGCCGGCGATGGAAGCGGCCAAGGCGGATGTGGCCGACAAGGACGGCAAGGCGCTTGGAACGGTCGAGTTCACCCAGACGCCGAATGGCGTCCTGGTCCGGGCGGTGCTCGAGGGCCTGCCGCAGGGCACACACGGCTTCCACCTCCACGCGGTGGGTAAATGCGAGCCGCCGTTCGATTCGGCGGGCGGGCACTATAATCCCACCAATGCCGAGCATGGCTTTTTTAGCGAGGGCGGGCCACACGCCGGCGACATGGTCAACCTCAACGTGCCGGAAAGCGGCGCGGTGACGTTCGAGACCGTCACCACCATGGTCACCATCTCCGGCGGCGAGAACCCGCTCCTCGATGATGACGGCTCGGCCCTCGTGATTCACGGGGGGGCGGATGATTATACCAGCCAGCCCGCCGGGGATGCTGGTCCTCGGATCGGCTGCGGCGTGATCGAGGCCAGTGGCGGCTAAAGCCGCTAGGGACGGTCCATAACAGCGCGTGCGTTTCGGGGCCGGAAGGTTCAGCCAGGATTTCGCCGGGGCGCACCGCTGGATGAACCAACTGACCGGAGAAGCTGACCTGGCCATGCCGCGGCGGCAGCCCGCAAAACCGGGGACCGCAGCGACTTGGGCCGGGTTCTGCCACTCGCGTTCCTTGCGCCCGACATCGTCGCGGCCGTCTGCCCTTCGAGTGGCTCGACCAAGGCGACCTGCTCGCCTTCAGCAATCCGGCGCGTCGATGGCACCGGCCCGCCCTTTGCACCCGGCAAACGTGTGGCGACGAGAGAAGCCCGGCAGAGACGAACGGCTAATGAGCGCAGAAACGGCACTCAACCCGCGTCTCCGGACCAGATGATCGGCGGAGAAACATTCCAACCTACGGAAATGACGGGTTCTTTCCAGGAGCGCCCTGTCATGCTGCAAGTCGGACGGAGAAGGAGGCCAATCCCGTGGAGATAGTCTATTTCACTCTCGTCGCGATCCTTCTCTATCTTCTCGCCGACTGGATCCTACGCCGCATCGAGGCCTATCTCGGCCGCGTGCTCAAGCAGCGCACGGTCGTCTTCTTCGTCATCCTATTGATTCTCGCGATGGTCAGCTTCGCCGCCATCCGCGCCTATGTCGGCCAACAGCACCGTCCCTCCACCACCGATGGGAATCGCTTGACTATTGTCAAGAACCGCATTGACGCGGCTGTTAGCGTTTTGTCTACTAGTTGCAAGATTGGGGAAGCTGCGGATCTGTCTGCGGGAAGCACTTGTTCACCCGGGCGCTCAAGGGAAAGAGGGTACAATCATGACCGGCGAAACCAAGGGTCATGACGGGGAGGAACCGATCCCCGTCATGCAACAACTACTCGACAATCCGTTCATCCTCCTGTTTCTCGGGGTGGCGATACCGACCGTGCTCTACATCGTCTGGGGCGTGATCGAGGTCGCAATGATCCCGATCGCGCAATAGGCCGGGGAGGGCACGATGGCTATACATCCGCCGAAAAACAGGGTCTGGTGGAACGAGCCCCTCACCAAGGTCGAGGTCACCTGGATCACGATCGCCTTTTTGTGGGGCCTGCTGATGTTCTTTGCCATGATCTACTGGCATTTCGCCGGCGAGCAGAACCTTTCCAACGAGGCTTACCGGATCAGGCCGGAGGTGTTCTCCGAGCGGACCGAGGCTATGGCCGATCAATATACGGTGCGCGAGGAGGCCGACGTTCCGGTCGTCCACCCGCCGGCCGGCGGCGACGTCTACGTGCTCGGGCGGCTGTGGGAATGGTGGCCGATTCTCGAGCTCGAGAAAGGCAAGTCATACCGCCTGCATGTTTCCTCCCTTGACTGGCAGCACGGCTTCTCGCTGCAGCCGGTCAACATCAATCTGCAGATTCATCCCGGCTACGAGACGGTGTTGACGGTCACGCCCGACGAGGTCGGTGAATTCTCGGTCGTCTGCAACGAATTCTGCGGCATCGGACACCACCAGATGGTGGGCCGCATCTATGTCGTCGAAGCTCAATAGGAGGGGGGTCATGGCAGACGCAACAACATACGGAAAAGGGATCAGAGCCGTCGAGGCGAAGTTCCGCACTTGTCCCGACACCGGCCTCAGGGTCGAGGCCCAGGCCGAGGCGCTGATCAAAGCGAATGCCGTCGTCGGGGTCGTGTTTCTTGCCATCGGCGGCTTTTTTGGCCTGCTCGTGGCGCTGACCCGCTGGCCGGCCGTGCACATCCTGCCCGCCGAATGGTTCTATCTGGCATTGACCGCGCACGGTGCCGACGTGCTGTTGTTCTGGATCATCTTTTTCGAGATCGCGATCCTCTATTTTGGTTCTGCCGTGCTGCTGGGCAGCCGGCTCGCTGTGCCGAAAATCGCCTGGCTCGGTTTCGCCCTGATGCTGGTCGGCGCGGTGCTCGCCAACATCGCCGTGCTGCAGGGCGAATCGAGCGTCATGTTCACCTCCTATCCGCCGATGCAGGCACGGCCCAACTTCTATCTCGGGTTGATCCTGTTCGCGGTCGGGGCGCTGATCGGCTGTTTCGTCTTCTTCGCCACCCTGGTCGTCGCCAAGGACGAGAAGACCTATGAAGGATCGGTGCCGCTGGTCACCTTCGGGGCCATCACCGCGGCGATCATCGCCGTGTTTACCATCGCTTCGGGCGCCGTGATCCTCATTCCGACCTGGCTGTGGTCCCTCGGCCTTATCAGCACCGTCGACCCGCTGCTCTACAAGGTCATCTGGTGGGGGATGGGTCATTCCTCGCAACAGGTCAACGTCTCCGCCCATGTCGCCGTCTGGTACGCCATCGCCGCCATGGTGCTGGGCGCCAGGCCGCTGTCGGAAAAGGTCAGCCGCACGGCCTTCCTGCTCTATATTCTGTTTCTGCAGCTCGCTTCGGCGCACCATCTGCTGGTCGAGCCGGGCATCAGTTCGAACTGGAAGATCTTCAACACTTCCTACGCCATGTATCTTGCCGTCCTCGGCAGCATGATCCATGGGCTGAGCGTGCCCGGCGCGGTGGAGGTGGCGCAGCGCCGCCGCGGGTTCACCAACGGCATCTTTGAGTGGCTGCGCAAGGCGCCATGGGACAATCCGGCGTTTGCCGGCATGTTCCTCTCGCTGATCATGTTTGGCTTCCTGGGCGGCATCTCCGGGGTCGTTCTCGGCACCGAGCAGATCAACCTCTTGATGCACAACACGCTCTATGTGCCGGGACACTTCCACGCTACGGTCGTCGCAGGCACGACACTCGCCTTCATGGCCATCACCTATCTGGTGGTGCCGCTTATCTTCCGGCGGCAGATCATCCTGAAGGGCCTCGCCAAATGGCAACCCTACCTGTTCGGCATCGGGGTGGGCGGCATTTCCCTGTTCATGATGGGGGCCGGAACGCTCGGCGTTCCGCGGCGGCATTGGGACATCACCTTCACCGATGCGCCGCTGTCCGTCGAACTGCCGGGCACGGCCTTCCTGATGATGGGCTTGAACGGCATTTTCGCGCTGCTCGCCGCGACAGGCGGCCTTATCTTCATCGTTATCGTCGTCGGCTCGGTGCTGTTCGGCGAGCGGCGCACGGAGGCCGTCGCCAAGGCCAATCCGGTGGTCTTCGACGGCGGCGCGGCGGTGGCCCACTACGGCTCGGAGGAGCATGTCAAGGTTCCCGGGACCATCGTCTTGATCGCCGTGTTCTTCACCGCCTTCGTGCTCTACTACTTCGTCAACTGGAAGTTCCTGTCCGAAGTGTGGCCGCTGAGCTGAGGCGATCATGGCGGGTCCGCATACGCGGACCCGCCGCCATCGACCTGCGTGGGGAGCAACCGACTTGGCCAACGCGATCGCCCTTGCCGCCAACGTGTTCAAGCTGCGCATAGGCTTTGCGATCACGCTTTGCGCGCTGGCCGGTCTGGCGGTGACGCCGGGAGACACGCTTCCGGCCTGGAAGGTCGCGGTGCTGGCGCTGGCGGTGTTCCTGTCCTCGGCGAGCGCCGGCGCCTTCAACCAGTATGCGGAACGCGACCTCGACGCGCTGATGGCGCGGACCCGCAACCGCCCCTTCGTCACCGGCGCGCTTGCCGCGGGGCCGGCCTGGCTTGCCGCCATCCTAGGCGTGCTTGCCCTCGGCGTCGGCCTTGCCGGCCTGGTGCTCAATGCCGCCGCGGCGCTCTACGTCTTTCTCGGCGCCTTCGTCTACGGCATCGTCTATACAGTTTGGCTGAAGCGCCGCTCGGTGCTCAATATCGTCATCGGCGGGCTTGCCGGCAGCTTCGCGGTGCTGGCCGGCGCCGCCGCGGTCGATCCAGCGCTGGCGCCGGCGCCACTGATCCTCGCCGTCGTCCTGTTCCTGTGGACGCCGCCGCATTTCTGGAGCCTCGCAACAGCGCTCAGCGAGGACTACGCCAAGGCCGGCGTGCCGATGCTTCCCGTCGTCGTCGGCGAGGCGGTTGCCGCCCGGATCATCCTCGCCCACACGGTGGCCCTGGTCCTTCTGTCACTCGTCCCCGTCATGTTTGGGCTTGGAGTCGTCTATCTTGCCTGTGCGGTCCTCGGCGGCGCCGTGTTCGTGTGGCGGAGCCTGGCCCTTGTGCGCGCGCCCGGCCGCAAGGCAGCGCTGCAGAACTTTCATGCCTCGCTCTTGCAGCTCACGCTGCTGCTGGTCGGGGCCATGATCGATGGCTGGCTCATTTCGTGAAGGCTTCTGGAATGGCTCTTCGGCTCGTTACGGCGCTGTTGGCGGCAGGAGCATGGTTGCTGACAGACGCGCTGCCGGCTGCCGCCCATGGCGATGCCGCGTCCGACGTTAGCCCATTCGACGAAAAGCAGGCGCTCAAGGTCAGCCAGGACGCCATCGGCCGCGCTGTCGGCAACCATGCCTTGGTCGATTCGGCCGGAAACCCGGTCGATCTTACAGACTTCAGGGGCAAGCCGCTGGTCATTAGCCTGATCTATACGAGCTGCTATGACACCTGCCCGTTGATCACCGAAAATCTGCGCAACGCAGTGCGCGCTGGCCGCTCCGCGCTCGGCAAGGACTCTTTTTCCGTCGTCACCATCGGCTTCGACGCCAAGAACGACACACCCGAGCGGATGCGCCTCTACGCCGGGGAGCGCGGGATCGACCTGGCCAACTGGCGTCTCCTGTCCGCTGATGCCGAGACCATACACCGGCTCGCTGACACGCTCGGCTTTATCTATTTCCCCTCGCCGCGCGGCTTCGACCATCTGGCGCAGACGACCATCCTCGACGGCGCCGGTACCGTCTACCGGCAGGTCTATGGCGCGAGCTTCGCCGCGCCGAGCATCGTCGAGCCGCTCAAGGACCTCATATTCGGCCGCGCCCGCGATTTCACCACCATCCCCGGCATCGCCAACCGCATCCGTCTGTTCTGCACCCTCTACGATCCGCGCGACGACCGCTATTATTTCGATTATTCGGTTTTCATCGGGATGATCATCGGCGCCTTGAGCCTGGGCGGAGTAGGGGTGATCGTCACCCGCAATGTCTGGCGGCTGTGGCGCGAGGGCCGGGCGAGCTAGGCGGAGCGGAGCAACCCCGCATGAATTTCATCCAAAGGCCGCTGCGCGCGTTTTTCGCCGCGCTGGAAACCGGGCTCGACCGGATCTTCGGCACCCGCCTCAACCCGCTCTATCATCTCGGCGCGCTCGGCTTCTTCCTTTACTGGGTCGTCGCCGTCACCGGCATCTATCTCTACATCTTCTTCGATACCGGCATCACCGCGGCCTATGAGTCGGTCGAGTATCTCACCCACGACCAGTGGTATCTCGGCGGCGTCATGCGCTCGCTGCACCGCTACGCCTCCGATGCCATGGTCCTGTTCATGGTCATCCACATCTTCCGCGAATTTGCGCTCGACCGCCATCGCGGCGCGCGCTGGTTCACCTGGTCGACCGGCACGCCGATCCTGTTCCTGGTCTTCGTCTGCGGCATCACCGGCTACTGGCTGGTCTGGGACGAGCTTGCCCAATATGTCGCCATCCGCTCGACCGAGTGGCTCGACTGGCTGCCGATCTTCGTGACCCCGATCGCCACCAATTTCCTCACGCCGCAGCAGCTCGACGACCGCTTCTTCACGCTTATGATCTACCTCCACATCGCCGCTCCCCTGATCCTGCTGCTCATTTTGTGGATCCATCTGCAGCGGGTCACCCGGGCGGAGACCAACCCGCCGCGGGGGCTTGCTGCCGGCATGTTCGCCGCCATCCTCGCCCTGTCGCTGGTCAAGCCGGCGGTCAGCCATGGACCCGCAGACCTGACGACGGTCGTGTCAGTGGTGCGGCTCGACTGGTTTTATCTCGGCCTTTATCCGCTGCTCGACTATTGGTCGTCCGGCACAGTCTGGGCAACCGTCGGCGTTGTGCTGCTGCTCCTTACCGTCCTGCCCTTTCTTCCACCGATGCGCCGCGCCAAACCGGCGCTGGTCACGCTCGACCAGTGCAATGGCTGCGCCCGCTGCGCTGCCGATTGTCCGTTTAACGCCATCACCATGGCGCCGCGCAGCGACGGCAAGAAGTTCGATCGGCAGGCGAGCGTCTCCGCGTCGAAATGCGTGAGTTGCGGCATCTGCGTCGGCGCCTGCCCGACCTCGACCCCGTTCCGCCGCCGCGCCGAGCTGATCAGCGGCATTGACCTGCCGGACCGGTCACTCGCCGACATCCGCGCCGCCATGCACGAGGCGGCCGACCGGCTGAGCGGCGAGCCGCGCATCCTCGTCTTCGGCTGTGCCCAAGGCGTGAGGGCGAGAAGCCTTTCCGTTCCCGGCGCCGCTGCGGTCGAGCTGCCGTGTATCGGCAATCTGCCGCCTTCCTTTATCGACTATGCATTGAGCGCTGGCCTTGCCGACGGGGTGCTGCTCACCGGCTGCCCGAAAGGCGACTGCTACAACCGTTTCGGCATCGACTGGGCTCTTGGCCGCGTCAACGGCACGCGCGACCCTCACTTGCGCGAACGCGTGTCGCGCGAGCAAATCGCCCAATTTTGGGGTCACGCCTCGGAAGGCGCGGGGCTGCGCCGCGAGATCAGACGCTTCGCCGCGGCGCTTGCCACGCTTCCCAAGCGGCAACCGCCCAAGCGCGACGGCGGCCCGCCGCCGGCACCACGGCACTACAAGGCGACCAGTGATGCTTAGCGCGATCAAGATTGCTGGGCAGGTCGCGATCTATGCCGCGATCATGGCGGTCATCGGCTATTTTTCCGACACGCCCGCCTACCGTCACTTTCCAGCCGATTCTGCGCTCATCAAGCTCGCGCTGGTCCATGGCGGCCAGAGCAAAGGCGGATGCCGGGAGCCGACCCCCGAGGATTTGGAGAAGCTGGCGCCGAACATGCGCCGCAAACTCATCTGCGAGCGCGAGAGGCTGCCGGTGGCCGTGGAGCTGGAGCTCGACGGCAAGGTGGTCTTTTCTGAGACGCTCGAGCCAACGGGCCTGCGCTCGGATGGCCCGGCCCGGCTCTACCAGAGCTTTCCGATCCCGGCCGGGCCGCACACACTCGCCGCGCGGATGCGCGACAGCGACCGCGCGGAAGGCTTCGACTATGAGGCGCACACCGAGGTCGCGCTTCGACCGGGGGTGCTTTTTGTTATACAATTTCGTGCCGAGGGCGGCGGTTTTCTGTTTCACGAAGCGACCGATTAGGAGGCAATCATGGCCCTGATCCGTTGGCGGGATGAATATTGCACCGGGATTCCGTCCGTTGACGAGGAGCACAAGGAGCTGGTCGAGCTGATCAACGAGCTGACCGTG
>JAUYJB010000116.1 GCA_030688605.1 Hyphomicrobiales bacterium | reverse complement strand
GGGCCGATTTGGCCCAACAAATTGATTCCCTATAACCATGAACCGCTCTAGAATGACGCAAATCGGCCCTTCTGTCAGTACGGGAAGCGGGGCGGCTTTCTATCTGCGCCGCAGCCAGCCTGCCTTATGGTGGGTGAGGTCCGGGGCCTCCAGCGTCTCGTCGAAGGGGCGCGGCGGTGAGGCGAGTTCGAATTCGGGGTGGCGGTCGAGGAAGGCGCGGTTGGCCGCGGCGGGATTGTTCCAGTCCCAGTCGGGTCCCGCCCGCGGCAGCCCCGCGACCTCCTCCATCACGCCGTCCTGGGACAGGATGTAGGAGCCGGGAGAAACGAGCCCGCAATAGGCCTCGAGCTCGGCCAGGACATGGTCGCGGGAATGGTTGGAATCGAGGATCAGCATGACCTTCTCGCCGGGCTCGATCAGCGACCCGACCCCGGCGACCACGTCCGGGTCGACGGAGCTGCCCTCGATCATGGTGATGCGCTCGAACAGCGGGTGGGCTTGAATCGCGGCGCGGTTGTGCGGCCTGATCTCGATGTCGATCCCGATGACGCGGCCCTTGCCGAGGAGCTGCAAGAGGCTGGCGTAATAGACGAGCGAGCCGCCATGGGCGATGCCGGTCTCGACGATGACGTCGGGGCGGAGCTGAATGACCGCCTCCTGGATGCGGACCATGTCGTCGGGAATCTGGATGATCGGCCGGCCGAGCCAGCTATAGCCGTAGGAGACCTTACGCACCCAGCCGACCTTGACCCACAGCCGCGCCAGGCGCTCCGCCGCCTCCCTGGAGAACAGGTCGAAGGAGCGCTGCTCTTCCCCTTCGTCGATCTTGAGCGTTCGCGCGTCGGTATCGATGGAGATCTTCATCACGGGGCCCATTTGCGTCCGTCGGCGGCAAGCGCGCCGTCAAAGCGCGATTCCCGACCTAGCACACGCAACGGTTGCAGGCGAGTTCAAGCTCGCCCCGCCCCGTCCGGGGAATCATTCCCTATCGCCGGGCCATGCTCTAGACTGCGACCTCTGGCGCGGTCGCCGCTTCGGAGATCGGTTAAAACTTGACATTAACGAGGTGATGGAACCTCAACTATTCGTGGCGATTTTTCACTTCATGATGTCCGGGTCATGACGGCCGACCGGCGCTTCGATCTGAGCGGACGAACGGTGATCGTCACCGGCGGCGGCAAGGGCATCGGCAAGGTCTATTGCCAGGCCTTCGCCGGCGCCGGCGCGCGCGTCGTCGCCGCCGACATCGACGGAGAGGCCGCGGAGGCGGTCGCGCGCGACATCCTCGCCGAGGGCGTAGACGCGATCGCCGTTGCGACGGACGTATCGGAACCTGAGTCCGTGCATGCCATGGCCGAGGCCGCGCTTGCGCGGTTCGGCGCCATCGACGTGCTCGTCAACAATGCCTCGCTGATGAGCGCCCTTCCCCGCCGCTCATGGCTGGAGATTCCGGTCGAGGAATGGGACCGGGTGATGGCGGTCAATCTGCGCGGCGTGTTTCTGTGCTGCCGGGCGGTGTTTCCGGCGATGCGCGAACAGGGCCGCGGCAAGATCGTCAACATCTCGTCGAACCGGGTCTGGGCGGGGACGCCAAACCGGCTCCACTACACGGCGTCGAAGGCCGGTATCATCGGCCTGACCCGGGCGCTCGCCCGCGAGGTCGGCGCATTCGGCATCACCGTCAACGCGGTGACGCCGGGGCTCACCTTTTCCGACACCCAGCTTGCCTCCTCATCGAACGAGCATCTGAGCAAGGCGGCCGAAGGCCGGGCGCTCGGCCGGCCGCAATACCCCGACGATCTGGTCGGCACGGTGATGTTCCTGTCTTCGCCGGCTAGCGACTTCATCACCGGCCAGACCATCAATGTCGATGGCGGCAAGGAAATGCACTGAAACAAGCATCTCACGGGAGGCAGGCGCGCTGCTCCCGTGCCCACCCTGCCCTGCTTGCCGATCAGCCGGCGTCGGACGCTATGGGCTTGCGCTGGGCGACGACTTTTTGGAACAGACCCCCGAAAAAGGTCTTCTTGCGCCAGTCGAACGCGTCGGGCTCGCTGGCGAAATCGACGATCTCGTGGCGCCACAGGCTCTTGGCGAACGGCTCCAGCCTGTCGAAGATGAAGCTGGTGATCGGCTTCATCGGGTGGGCCCAGTGCGGCTTGTGATAGTCGACAAAGACGACCTTGCCGCCGGGCGGGATGCGCTCGAGCAAGGAACTGGTGACGCTGCGCTTATAGTCGTCGGGCAACTCGTGCAGCAGGAAGTAGCAGCACACCGCGTCGTAGCTCTTGTCGTCCGGCCGGGACGCATCGGCGCGGCGTATTGTCGCCTGCGACATTTTCCACAGCTTCCGCCGGCAGGTCGCGAGCTGAATCGGGGCGACGTCGGTGATCTCGAGGCGACTTTCCCGGCCCAGATACGCCGCCAGTGCCGCTGAGAAGTCGCCGTACACGCAGGCCGGCTGCAAGACGTGCTGGCCAGGCTCGAGCTCGGAAAACGCCGCGCGGCGCAGACGGCGATGCTGGCCCCAGAGGATGAATTTGACCACGATCTCGCGGTCGAGGAGCCGGACGTTGCGCGGATTCAGGTAGGCCCAGTAATAGTTTTCCCACAGATAGGCCGGGATTTCCGGAGCCCTGGTCTGGTGCAAGCGGCTTGGCTTCTTGGCCCCGGCGACGCACGTGACGGACACGGCGAAGTCGGATGCTGGTTGTGACGGGTTCGGGGCTTCGACGAAGCTTTCGGTTGCATCCATGGTAAGGCTCCCTCTGGACGATGATGCGATCGGCGTCAATCGAGCAACTCTTGCGGTGCAGCACATTGATGTTGATCATATCAGCACGAAGCGGCTCATGGATCACGCTGCCAGGCGGCCGCTTCATGCCCGCACCGATGCCTGCAATGCTCAGGAATGGGCGCGCAGTCAAGCAGACAGCACGCAAATCGAATGAAGCCAAGTGGAAAATGGCGGCCGCCGGCGTGCGACGGTGCGATCATGTTTCGCACCGCACATTTCGCACCGCGAGGGGCCTTGCCGCCTGCCATACGGCCGATGCCGCGCGCCGCTGCCATTTATCGCGCCGTCAGCCCGGCAATGCCCGACAAAGGCGAAGTCCTGGTTTGGTTCCGCAAATGTCCTTTATGCCTGACCGGCAAATACCCTAGATCGCCCGCAGGCGCGCGGCGTGGGCCTGGCCGATGTGATGGCGGGCGGCTTCCTCGGCCTCATCGCCATCGTGACCCGCGATGGCTTCGACGATGCGCGCATGTTCCTCGACGGCCGATTTCCGGCGCGCCGGGTCGACCAAGGTCGTGCCGGCGAGAAGCAGGATCGCCTGTCTTAAATGGGCGACCTGCTCGATCAGATATCGGTTGTGGCTGGCGAGCGTCAGCCGGCGGTGAAACTCCCGGTTCGATTTTGCCAAGGCCTCGGCATCTTCGACGTGGCGGCGATCCTCAGCGATCATGCCCCGCAGGATCTCGATCTCGGCGTCGCTGGCATGCTGGGCGGCGAAACGGGCGACTGTGCCCTCCAGCACCCGCCTGACCATGTAGAGCTCGTTGATCTCTTCGTGTCCGAGGACCGGGATGACCATGCCCCGGTTCGGCTCGTGCACGGCAAGGCCCTGCGCCTCCAGCCGCTTCAGGGCCTCGCGGATGGGCGTCCGGCTGACGCCGAATTCCCGCGCCAGCTCCGCTTCGCGCAACCGCGTGCCCGGCCGCAGCATGCCTTCCTCGATGGCCGCCAACAGCTTGGCATAGATGTCCGCGCCGGTTCGCGCCTGCATGGCCTAGGGCCTGTTGACAGTTATGTTGCGGATCTGGCGGGAGCCGATTTTTCCGCCCGCCAGGAGCAGGCGCCGCCGTGGTGCTTTCCCACCACAAGGCGTCTGCGACAACGCGGGCGGGAAAAGGGGCCCCGTCCCTGCGGGATTTGGCGCAATCGGCGCGATGCGGCGTCGCTCGTCCTCGAATATGCGCCGCATGTCCATCGTCCTCGCTCCTGGCCTCGCACCGATTCCGCACAAACCAGACCTCGCAAGATAACTGTCAACAGGCCCTAACGCCTTTGCCTGTGAGCGCGAAATGTATACAACCGTATGCAATAGTTCAAACGAGCACGCTTATGCAGAAAACCTCCCCAAACGATCGGCGAATGCGCGCCGGGGCGCCTCTGCCGTGATCGACGAGCTGTTCCGCGCGGCGTTCGCCGAATTCTCGACCGTAACCCTCATTCTCGTCGTTCTCGTCACCCTGGCGAGCTCGGCCATCCACGGCGCGACCGGGGTCGCCGGAGGGCTGCTCCTGACCGCCGCTCTCGCCCCGATCATCGGGGTGAAGCCCATCGTGCCGATGCTCTCCATCGCGCTCCTCATCAGCCACGGCGCGCGCGCCCTGCTCAATGTGAAGGAGTTCAACCGCGCTGCCTATCTCGCCGTCACCCTGCCGGCGATCCCGTGCATCATCGCCGGTGCGCTCGTCTATGGGCGTCTCACCTCGGCCGTCATTGCCATATTGCTGGCCGCCGTCATCCTCGTCTCGATCCCCATCCGCCGCTGGGCCCAGTCGCGCGCCATCAAGGCGAATGCCGCCACGCTCGGCGGCATCGGCGCCGTCTATGGCGGCCTGTCGGGCGCCACCATTGGCCCCGGCCTGCTGCTGATCCCGTTCCTGCTCGGCTACGGCCTGAGCAAGGGGGCGTTCGTCGCCACCCTGGCGGTGATCGCGCTGACCACCAATGTCGTGCGCCTGACCGTGTTCGGCGGCACCCGCTTGTTGGAGCCGCATCTTATTCTGCTCGGCGTCCTGGTCGGGCTGTTGACCATTCCCGGCAACTGGATCGGCCGGTCGTTTCTGCGCCGGATGAGCCTTGAGTTTCACGTCGGCCTGGTCGATATTCTGACCGTCATCGGCGCGCTGAATTTTGTCTGGCTTGCCTATAAGAACTGGTGACCCACCATGTCGGTCGAGGCACAGAACCGGTCCCTCATACTGGACCTCGTGGAGTGGGTGGCGGTCGAGGAACACTCCTACGACGAGGTCATGGAACGCTGGCGCACCTCCTGTCCGCGCTTGACGGTGTGGGAAGACGCGCTCGACCAGGGGCTGGTGGCGCGCGCGCACCGCAACGGGCTTGGCGCTTTCGTTCGCGCGACGGAAGCGGGCAAGGCGGCGCTGAAGCGCGAGGGGCGCCGCGTCTAGCGCCAGATCGGCGAGGGAATGGAGAGCTTGCCCTCAAACAGCTTGCGGGCGGTGCGGAGGACACCGGCCGATCTGAGCTTGAAGCCGTCTTCGTCGATCTCGTAGTTGAGAACGACCTCGATGGTGCCGGAAGGATGCTCGATCACCACGCGGGCTGGACGCTCCTTGCCGATGTCGGCAAGCCCCTTGGCAACGGTGCCGGGCGCGAGCAGGCACGAGCCGGTGCAGATCGCGCCGGTGACGGCGTAAGTCGGATGGCAGTCCCAGGGCATGAAATAGCGCGCCGCCACCGCGCCGCCATGGGCGGGCTTGGCGAGGATGCCGAACTTGGGAACGACGGACTTCGCCACGTCGGCAAGGCCCATCATCCCGCCGGCCTCGATGCGCACCGGCTCCATGCGGGCGAAGAAGTCCCGGTTGGCGTCGAGCGCCTCGCGCGTCTCGTGGCCGGTGAGGCCGAAGGCGTCGGCCCGGGCGATGACCATCGGCATGGCGACGTCGATGCAGGTGACGGCGATGCCGCCGACCAGATCCTGCGGCCTTCCGGTCGGAAACAGCGCGCCGGTCTTGGAGCCCACCACGTCCATGAAATTGAGGACGATCGGCGCGGCGGTGCCGGGAACGCCGTCGATATGCGCATCGCCCTCATATTCGACCTTGCCGCCGGGGGTCTGGACGACGGCCGAGATGAAGGCGCCCGTATTGACGTTGCGGATGCGCACCACCGTCTGATCGCCATCGGCCGGGACTAGGCCCATCTCGATGGCGGCCGGGCCGACGCCGGCCAAGATGTTGCCGCAGCTCGGCTTGAAGTCGACCGAGCGCTCGACCGCGTGGACCTGGGCGAACAGATAGTCGATGTCGGCGCGCTCGCTTGCCGAGGGCGAGAGCACGGCGACCTTGCTGGTCGTCGGCTGGGCGCCGCCGACGCCGTCGACCTGCAACGGCACGCCGGCGCCCATCGCCGCCATCAGTACCTCGCCCAGGGTCTCGCGGTCGGAGGGAAGGTCGGCGGCGTTGAAATAGGGGCCGCGCGAGGTGCCGCCGCGCATCAGGATGCAGGGAATTTCGCGTTGCGGCATGGGCCCTACCTCCCGGCGAAAGGCCACGGCAGATCGACCAGGGACTGCAGCACGCCGGGCGGGAAATCGCGGTTGAGCGAGCCGGCCATGACAAGAAGAATCCCCAGCCCCCCGGCCGTCATGACGGCGATCGGGACCCAGCCCAAACGTTCACGAAGGCGAAGGAATAGCACGAAGAACAGGATCAGCGCGATAACGAAACCGAATATCGACGTGAGCACGAGAAGCGCCAAGAACCAGGCAAGCGTCGCCCAAAGGCCATGCCTGGCATCCGCGTCATCGCCATGCACGTCGGTATCGGCGAAAAGCGAGCTGGATAGAGGGCTTCGCCACATCTGAATGAGCAACAGCGCGGCTGCGAAAGCCGACAAGCCCGCCACGGTCAGCGGGAACACCTTGTCGATGAGGATCGAGAGGCGCGCGGAGTCGGCGACCATGATCGCCAGGAAGGCGAAGACGATGCCGGCGAAAATCAGTGGACCGCGCTTGGAGTGGCCGTCGACCGCTTCGCCATGCGGTTCATGGATCGTCGTCGACTGCTTGGCGCCGAAATAGACCGACACCACGGTAACGATGATGAGCACGATCACGGTCGGCGAGAAGATGTAGTGGAACCCTTCCGCGAAGCTGCGGTGGAACCGGGTGATTGTGATCTGGGTCGCCTGATAGGTGTAGACCTCGGCCTGGTCGGCGAGCACGAAACCGATCAGGAAAGCCGGGCGCGGCCAATCGAAGCGCCGCATGAAGATGGCGAGCAGGCCGATGCCGAACAGAGCGCCGAGATCCCAAAGCGTCTCGCGCGACTGAAACGCGGCGAAGGAAATCATCATGAACAGGAACGGCACCAGCAGCGGGAAACGAATGGTGGTGAGCCTGGCGACGCCGCCCGACAGGAGGATGCACAGGCCGGCGCCGATGACGTTGGCGAACGCCAGCGACCAGACCACCGTATAGGTGACCGACAGGTTGGTCTTGATCATCTGCGGGCCGGCCTCGTAGCCGACCAGGATCATGCCGCCGAGAAAGACGGCCATCGAGCCCGAGCCGGGAATTCCGAACAGAAGCGTCGGCACCAGCCCGCCGCCTTCCTTGGCGTTGTTCGAGCTTTCCGGGCCGATCACGCCGCGAATGTTCCCCTTGCCGAAGCTCTCCTTGTCCTTGGACGACTGGACGGTGTGGCCATAGGCGATCCAGTCCACCACCGAGCCGCCAAGGCCCGGAATGACGCCGACGATCACGCCGATGACGGCGCAGCGGATGGAAAGCCAGAGATTGGCCCACCAGTCGCGGACGCCGTCCATCCATCCGGCGCCGAGTGTCGCATCCTCCGAAATGGCGCGGTCCTGCCGCAACAGCGAGATGATTTCGGGAATGGCGAATATACCCAAGCCGACGATGACCAGTTGAAGGCCGTCCCGGATGTACCAGAAACCGAAATCCATGCGCGGGGAACCCTGCGCCGGCGCCTCGCCGATGGCCCCGACGGCCATACCCAGGCCGGCCGCGATCAGGCCCTTGAGCAGGCTCTGCCCGGCCAGCACTCCGACCATCGAGAAGCCGAGAATGGTGAGCATCAACAGCTCCGGCAGACCGAACGTCAGGATCAGCGGCCGCGCCAGCAGAATGAAGAAGGTGAGGATCACCGCGCCGAAGAGGCCGCCGAACAGCGAGGAGGCGAAGGCCGCCGACAGGGCGCGTGCCGCCTGTCCCTGCTTGGACAGTGGAAAGCCGTCGAGGACCGTGGCTTGGCTTGCCGACGACCCGGGTATTCCCATCAGAACCGAGGCGAAGGTGTCGGAGGTGGGAATGACCGCGACCAGGCCGACCATGAGGGCAAGCCCGGACACCGGGTCCATACCGTAAAGAAAGGGCAGGACGAGAGAAAGGCCGGCAATTCCGCCGAGCCCGGGGAACACGCCCACGGAGAGGCCGAGCAGCACGCCGATTATGAGATGCATCAACTGTTGCGGCTGCACGATCAGCGAAAAGGCTTCGCCGAGGGCCGGAGCGGCCGTTGCAAAGAAATCCACTACCGCCTCCCGATATCGAGACCCCTACGGCCGGACAGGGGTTCCGTCCGGCCGCAGGTCGTAGTGGCTTAGAGATCGACGCCGAAGCGCTCCTTCAACCACCCCTTGATCCAGGCGGTGGCCTTGGGATCGACTTCCGTGCCGAGCTTCTTGCGGACGTCGGCGGCCTTGCCGGTGGCCTGCGGGTAGACGCCCAAGTGTATCTCGGAGGTGGCGGCGAAGTCGGGCCGCTCGGTGATCGCCTTGAAGGCATTGGAATAGGTGTCGATCAGATCCTGCGATGCGCCCTTGGGCAGGAACACCATCTTCTGCGCCGGGAAGCCGGCGATGAAGAAGGCCTTCCAGGCGTCCCATTTCTCGCCCGACGTCTGGCAGGCGGCGATCTGCTCGCAGACTTCCTTGAAAGTCGGAATATCCGGGTAAGTCGGATCGCGGACGATATTGCCGTCATCGTCCAGATCGCCCCAGGCCATGATCGGCACGGCCTTGCCCTCTTCGACCAGCGGCGTCACGCCGGATACGAAGGCGGACGAGGTCTGGTAATCGATATTGACCTCGCCGCGCTCGAACATCAGACGACCATCGCCGCGGCCCTTGAGGCCGAAAACCGGATCGACCTTCATGCCGAGCATCTCGAAGGCGAGCAGCGGAATGAGGTCGAGGCCGGTAGCGCTCTGCGAGCCGTAGATGAAGGAGGTGTTGTCGATAACCGACTGGGGGTCCTTTTTCCATTGCGCGCCGAGGTCGCCCGGAAGATAGGCGACGCCGCCGGTCGCCGAGGCGAGAACGACATGCCAATCCTTATAATCGAATTTCACGCGCGGATCGCCGAGCAGATAGGGGAACTGCGTCGAGCCGGAGCTGCCGAAGATCGTCAGGCCGTCGGGTTCGGCGCGCTCGGCGAAATAGTTCGCCCCCTTGGTCGAGCCGGAGCCCGGCATGTTCTTGACGACGACGGCCGGATTGCCGGGCAGCGCCTCGGACAGAAGCGGCGCGTAGAAGCGCGCCCACTTGTCTGATCCGCCGCCCTCGGAGAACGGAATGATCCATTCGATGGTCTTGCCCGAAAAGTCGGCGGCGGCCGCCGGCCCGACGGCCGTCAGCCCCAGCGCCGTGAGCGCCATGGCGCCGGCCGCTGCCGTTGAAGTCAGTTTCCAAGGGAATTTCATCGGTTCCTCCCAGTTCATTGCCTAGGCTGTGGGGCTGCAAGGCCGCATGACACGCTGAGGCCTTTATCCCGGCTTCATCATAGCGGAACTTTCCGCGAGGTCCCAACCGCCGATTGCGATCGCATGAGATCGCACGGTGCCGCCTCGGCCAATCAGGACGTCATAGCTTGGCATGCCGCGGCCAAGGCTGCGCAAGGCGAACAGAGCCGGCTTTGAAGGCCAATCCACCTCGGCTTCCTCCCACAAGGCGTCTAAAGCGCCGCTCTCATCGTTCACGGGCGCACCGCGGCCGAAACATGTTCAGTCTTTCCTTCGAGCGCAGAATATGTCGTGGATCACTTCGAGCAAATGCCGCGCCCGGTCATCGGTGAGGCGGTAGAAAACCGCCTTACCCTCGCGGCGGGTCTCGACCAGACCCTCAAGGCGCAGGCGCGCCAGCATCTGCGAGACCGTCGGCTGGCGTACGGCGAGCAGACGCTCCAACTCCGTCACCGAGCGTTCGCCCTCGACCAGATGGCAGAGGATCATGAGCCGCCCCTCGTTGGACAGCACTTTCAGGTAGTCCGCCGCCTTCTCGGCATTGGCGATCAGCTCGGCGACGTCGTCTTCGTTCAGATCAGTTTTCGATGCGGCCTGGGCCACGGTCTTGACCTGTCATTTGCAAGCGTGTTCTTGATCGACCGATCGCCGGTTTGTCAGCATATGCGAATTTAGCTATGCCAAAAATCGCGCGCCCGGTCCATACGCTGTCCGGGTGGTGGCTTTCATGGGGAATTGGAGCTTGAGGCGAGACGCCAATCGAGACGGCGGCCACCCCCGATTTCAACGAACGGACAAGAAAGGTTCATCGGCACGTTATTGCCAGAGTCCAGATTGTTCCCCGTTTTATTCAACGGGTACCACAGAACAAGGGGAGCCACCGAGATGTCTTTCAATATTACGCGCCGCCGTTTCCTTGCTTCCACAGCCGCTTCCGGCTTGGCGACGGCCGCAAGCGGCCGTCGTCTGCCCTCCGTGGCGCAGCTGCGGAGGAAGCCAGGCGTCGTCTAACCATGGTCATATCGCGATGGCGGACTTGAGAGCATCCTCGCCGGGCCAAGCGACGGCGAGGACGCGGATATCGACTTGCCAACGCTTCTTTCCGAGCGGCTCGAACCATCACCCAAGCCGGACCCCGACGCCTAGAGCGGTTCCCGCGATCCGGCCCCGTGCGGGCGGCATTGTGGACGCCCGTCGACTGCCGGTGCTAGCCTGCCGATCGCGCGCATCGTGGGCAACGCGCATGACGATCGGTATGTCGGTTAGGCAATGAATCTGAAACTGGTCATGTCGCTTCTCGTGCGCAACGAGATCGATATCGTCCGCCAGAACATGGAATTCCACCTCGCGCACGGCGTCGATCACGTGATTGCCACCGACAACGGGTCGGTGGACGGAACCCGGGAGATTTTGTCGGAATTTGAGCGTCTCGGCGTCGCAACGGTCCTCGACGAGCCGGGACACGACTTCTCGCAGGGCAAGTGGGTCACACGCATGGCGCTGATGGCCCGAGACAGGTTGGGGGCGGACTGGATATTGCACAATGACGCCGACGAGTTCTGGGTCTCTCCGACAGGACAGTTGAAGAGCGGGCTGGCTTCGGTCGACGCAGACATCTTGGTTTGCGGGCGCCGAAACATGGTCTACGCCTACGATGACGACGACAGCACCCCATGGCCGGAAAGGCTTGTTTACAGGGTCGCGTCGCCGGTTCCCGTGATGCGGCCGAAAGACTATCTAACCGACGAACTGCCTTGCCCGTATTTCTATTTCGCGTTGCCACCGAAGGTCCTGACCCGCGCGAAGGGGTTGAAAACGGTCCGTCAGGGGAACCATTGGGCCATCTATGACGGCGAAGCGGCATCGCGGCAGGCGGACATTGCGATCTATCATTTTCCGGTCCGCTCCGTTGAGCAATTCCGAGTCAATGTTCGGCAAAACGGCGAAGGGTATGTCCAGAATACCGATGTCTCGCCGTATGCAGGATGGCACTCGCGCCGTTGGTATCGTAAGTTGATCGCCGAGGGGCCGAAGGCGGCGATGAGTGAGGCACTGCCGTCTGCAAGTCAGCTTGAGCGCGAGCGCGCTGAAGGTGTCGTCGTGCAGGATTTGACGATGCGAGATTTGCTGCGCGAGCTGCACGCCACGCGATGACGCCCCTCCCCGTTCAAGGCGGCAATGGCGGCGTCGTTGCGCTCGAGCGTGAAGGCGTTTGAGGAATTCCGGGCGCCGGAGCCACACCATGAACCCAAGAGCGGCGTTTGACGGCATATTGAGGGAAAACGGCATTGGTCGGACTTTGATTCTCGCATCAACGTTCCGATCCGGCTCCACAATCCTTGGTCGGCTTCTTCGCCTTCAGACCAATCTCGCGTTCGATCTTGAGAAGTTCAACGCGGTGTCGACCTGGTACAAAATGAGCGAGGCGCGATTGGAAGCCGCATTGCGCGAAGCATTGTCACCCGTTCGAGACGGCGCCTACGCAACAAAACTGATGTGGCCGCATCGGAACAATCTGGCTCGTTTTCTGGGCTTGAACGGGGAGGCCGCCGGCGAATTTGCAACCTTGTTTCCGAATACGAAGTTCGTCCAACTCGTTCGCAGAGACAAGATCGCGCAAGCGGTCTCGTTCTTCATGGCGAAGAGCACCGGAATTTGGCAGGTCGACGCCGGAGAGGCTCAGGAAGCCGGCCCGATCGACTATTCGTTTCATGACATAAACACGTACTACCAGCATTTCATAAGTCACGATTATCTATGGAAATTATTCTTTGAAAAATCGGGAATGACGGTGCCGGCATATGTATATGAAGACGTACAAAGAGATTTTAAGCATGCGGCCAGAGCCATAATGGATTTCCTGTCGTTGGAATTTCATGAAGAGAAATGGCCCGACACGTTGCCGATCCGGCAGCAGGAGGACGAACGCGCCCGGGCGCTGCAGGTGCGTTTCCGGGACGATCTCTTTGCCTGGTCTCCCCATGAGTTGCTCCCCACCAAGCTGGTTGGACCGGCAACGCCGCGTTGAAGCCGCGGTAGAGCAAAGCCGAAACGGATGGGATCGACAGCAGCGTTCAGTAGCCACGAGCCGGGATGGAATGATAGTTTGGGCTGCGCATTCGCGCATATCGGCCGGACGGCCGCCGGTGCCGGCCGAGGAATCAAGGGGGGCTCAGTGCGCTTCTGTATCGTCGGAACAGGGCGCTGTGGAAGCACACTGTTGCAGCGAATGATGAATTTGCATCCGGAGGTCTATGTCTTCCCGGAGACCCATTGGATCCCGAAGATGTACGAGTGGTTTGGCATGTCCGTTGCCAGGACGGAGATGCTGCTCGACATCGTCCGGCGCACCAGGCATGTCACCGGCAAGCCGGTGACGGAGCTCGATGAACGGCACATCCGGGAGATCGCCAATGCCGCGCCGGAAATGACGGTACGGGAATTCTGCGACTTGCTGGGACAGATGTTCGCGCGAGAGTCGAACAAGCGGACGTGGGCGGACAAGACGCCGGACTATGGATGGTTCATGGCGACGCTGCAGGCTTTATGGCCGGATTGCAGCTTCATTCATTTGATCCGAGACGGCGCGGCGGTCGTCCACTCGATGTCCCGGCATCCGGGTTACCGGGCGCTGGCCGCCGCGAAGGAGGCCTATTGGAGCGCGCCGTCATTCAACAACTACCATTCGGGGATCGAGGAGCGCGAGCTTCCGCTGACGGCATTCATCGATCTCTGGTTCTTAAGGCTGATGCGAACATGGGACGAGGCCACGCGGCTGCGGCAGGGCACATATCTGGAGGTCCGCTATGAGGCGCTCATTCGCGATCCCGTCGCTATTTTGGAGGACATTCGTTCATTCCTGGGTTTCGAAGCCTCGCCGGCCTGGATCGCGGAAGCGGCGGATTTGATCGATCCGGACAGGGCGGTTCGTGGTCGCCCGGCGGACAGTCTGAAGTTCTTCGGCGAGCGGGAAATGCAGCTCATGAAGAAGCTGGGATACTCCTAAGGGCTATGACGGAAGGGCGACGCATAGCTGCCGCCGGCACGCGCGGATCGAGCCTCGAGCTCCGATCGAAGGCGCTGCGGATCGCCGCAGCGGAAATCCTGCTCATCGCATGTGTCCGCGACGAGCTTCTGCGGATCGCTTGGTTTCTGGACTATCACCGCAAGCTCGGCGTGGACCGGTTTGTCATAGTGGACAATGGCTCAACCGATGGGACGCTTGAATATTTGAGCTCGCAATCGGATGTGTCCTTGTTCGCTACCGATGAGAGCTACGCAGCAAGCAAGTGCGGCATAAACTGGACCAACGAGCTGCTGGACCGCTACGCTCGGGGGCATTGGGTTCTTGTCCTCGACGCGGACGAGCTCTTCGTCTACCCGCGCTGCGAGGCGTTCAGCCTCCGGGATCTGGTTGGATACTTGGACGGCGTGAAGGCCCAGTGCATGCAAGCGCCCCTTCTCGATATGTATTCCGGGACGCCCATCAAAGATACCGGCTATCGCCGCGGCGAACCTTTTCTGGCCACCTGCCCGTTTTTCGACGACGATGGCTACGACTATTCCGGCAGGGATCCGGGCGGCGCGAAAGTCATGATACGTGGCGGGCCGCGGCAAAGGTTATTCTGGGATGGGTATGGTCGGCAGCATCCGTCTCCTTTCCTGCCGAAGCTGCCCTTGGTGAAGTGGCAACAGGGTCTTGCATTCGACCTGTCGACGCACACCTTGCGCGGGGCGCGAAAGGCCGAGGCGACCGGCGTCCTCCTGCATTTCAAGTTCCTTCAGGATTTCCTGATGAGGGTACAAGTCGAGGCGGATCGAAAGGAACATTTCGCCGCCGCCCGCCAATATGCGGCTTATGCGGAAATAATGGCCGCAATTCCCGAGCTCACCGCCTATCATGAGGGCTCGGTCCGGTACGAAAACAGCCTGCAACTGGTTGCTCTCGGTCTGATGAGCATGCCGCGGGGATACCTTGCGTGAAACGCCTGTTACCATCCCGATCCGAGCGGAGGCCATCAGGCGGGCCCACCCCGCTGGCCATGTCCCGATGACCGCCCTCGGGCAGTGCGTCGAGTGGATGTAGTTTGTCGATTGTCTAGACTTTGGCGCTGATCGGATCGTTTCGGGCCCCCATGCAGGACTATTGGAAGGATTTCACCGTGGTGGAGGATGGCTCGGAGAGCCTCGGCGGCAATTTACATCACGGCGACACCAACGCCATCACGCCCGGCTTTTGGCGCTACCTCGTCGACCGTTTCTCGGTGCGGACGCTGCTCGACATCGGCAGCGGCGAAGGGCATGCGCCGTACGTGTTCCATCGCCTGGGCGTGATCGCTCACGGGATCGATGGTCTGGAACGCAACGTTCGCAATGCCAAGTATCCCATAGCGCTCCACGATCTCACGAAGGGGCCATACATTTTTCCTTGCGACATGACCCATTGCGTGGAGGTGGCCGAACATATCGAGCCTGCCCATGTGGGCAATCTGATGCGAACGCTCATAAACGGCTCCGTGGTGGTGATGACCCATGGGCTGCCCGGCCAGTCGGGACATCATCACGTCAACAACCAGCCCCAGGAGTATTGGGTCGAGAAATTCGATCAACAAGGTTTCACCCTGTCGATCGACAACGAGCTGTTCCGGGATATTGCGGTGCGGGACGTGCCCAATTGCTATTTCAGCAAGAGCGGTCTGGTTTTCCTGAGACGAAGCTAGGATTCCATGCACCCCGGCGGGGCGGGGTTGGAGCCTGTGATTCGAAGGATGAGCGTTCTGGCCGGCGATTGCCGCCCGGCCGCTGTTGTCTGCTTTGAGCTTGCTCGAGGATCGGGCCTGTAGCATGCTTTGGAGCACTTCGGGAGGCACGACCATGGCGAATGAAGAGACGATTGCCACCGCGGCCGCCGGCCCCGCTCGCCTGAACATACGAACGATTGGCCCCGCCGATCTCATGGACGCCTTGGCCAAGGGCCTGGACGATTTCAAGCACAAACCAAGCCACATCCTTCTCCTTGTCGTGATTTATCCCGTCATCGGTCTGTTTGCGGCCAGGATCGCCGCCGGATACGACGTGTTGCCGTTCGTCTTTCCGCTGGTTTCTGGATTTGCCCTGATCGGCCCCCTGGCGGCGATCGGCCTGTACGAAATGAGCCGGCGGCGCGAAGCCGGGCTCGATCCCTCCTGGCAGGATGCCTTCGAAATCTTCCAATCCCCGTCGCTGGGCTCGATCGTGGTGCTTAGCGTCGTTCTCGGGGGGCTCTATTTCGCATGGCTCGCCGCGGCTCAACTTATCTATTGGGCAATCTTCGGTAGCGTGATGCCGGTGTCGATTCTGGAGTTCGCGCAGCAGGTTTTCGCGACCCCGGCGGGTTGGACCCTGATCATCGTCGGCTGCGGCGTGGGCTTCATTTTTGCCCTCGTGGTCCTGGCCGTCAGCGCGATCTCATTCCCGCTGCTTCTGGACCGGAACGTCGGCGCAACGGCGGCCATTCAAACCTCGGTCAGGGTCAGTCTGGCCAATCCCGTGACGATGTTGCTGTGGGGCTTTATCGTCGCCGGCCTGCTGGTGATCGGTTCAGCGCCGTTGTTCGTCGGCCTCGCGGTGGTGATGCCGGTGCTCGGGCATGCAACATGGCATCTGTATCGCAAGGCTGTCGAGTGACGCGGCTAGTCGGCTGATTCAGTCAGATTGAAGGGTATAGATGCTTGAGTTTAGTGCGAGCGTCTTTGGTGGTGAAGTGCCAGTCGGACTTGGTGTGATGGGCATTGCGATCGTGCTCCCAGGCGGCGATTTCCTCGATGAGGGT
>JAUYJB010000115.1 GCA_030688605.1 Hyphomicrobiales bacterium | reverse complement strand
GTCAGGGCCGCTGGCCGTGATGGTGTCGGCGGGCCGGGCGCCATACATTGCCACGGGCTCGCGGCTCATGACGAAGCGCGGTTTCGCCCGGTTGCCGATCGATCGGTTCGCCATCACGTCGTCAGTCAGCCTCGCAGGTTGGTTGCTCGGTTCGGCTCATGCGGCCCGCTAGGTTTCGCCGTGCCGCACGCCTCGAGGCCGACGACGCACGGCTCAACCGCCGCTAAAAACCGCAACGCCGCTGCCATCGACGCCGTGAACCTGAAATATCCGCTTGGAAAGATCGCGACCGATGGTGCTGGAGCGCATTCCGAAAAGTGGCAACCGGTTTTTCGGACAAAAATGCGTGTAAAATAAAGAAGTTAGAGCGCTTTGAGTGGCTGCGGCTTCATGACAAGCGCTCCAAATGCTGGCCGGCGGCGACGGCGGCGTGATCCCGACTCCGATGGCAATAGCGTGCGGCTGCCGTGCCTGCCATGCGTTTACGTGACAGCGCCCTTCAGCTCATCCAGAGACATGACGTGGCAGTAGATCATGTTGATGATCTCCAGCTCCTTGTCGTGTAGTTCGTCGGTTCCGGCCGCGCAGCAATCGTGAACGACCACCACGTTGAAGCTTTCGTCGGCCAGGCTGCGCACGGAGGATGAAATGCACTGGTCGGTAAAGATGCCGGCAACGATCACGTTCTTGATTTCCATGTTGCGCAGAATCAGACGCAGGTTGGTTCCGGTGAGCGCGCTGTCGGTGGTCTTGCAGAGGACGATTTCGTCGTCCATGGGCGCAAGTTCCGGCACGATCTGGGATTTTTCCGTGTCCTTGGGCAGCAGGAGGTAGTTCCAGCCGGGCTTCTTCTGGCTCAGCGAGCGGTCGCGCCCGTCCTTCTTCAGGCACGCGATGCGGGCGAAGATGACCTCGATGCCATTGCCGCGGCATGCGTCCAGCAACTCCCGCGTGTTGGGGATGACGATGTTGTTCATGCGGTCGCGAAAGGGCTGCCAGCGGTCCCTTTCGTCCGGGTCATCGGATGGGATCATGTAGGTGTTCTGCACGTCGATGACCAGCAGCGCGGTTTTGTCCGGTTTCAGAACCATGTCTTCCGGTTCCGCCGCCTTCTCGTAATAAAAGGACCGGTGTGCCGTCTTCCAATTCACGGTTTGCCTCCCTCGTTGCTGATCTTTCGAATGCCCCGGATGGCCGGGTTCTCACGCCCCCGATTTTACCGGATACGCAAGCTTTTCCTGAGCAATGGCAGGGCGCCCACTTCCCTGTCGCCGACAATGCCGCCGGGACGCAGGATCAATGTGGCGATCATTGCCAGTGCAAGGACGATCTCGGTCAGCCCGACCAGGGTCGTGGGCAGGACGCCGGCGATATTGATGGCGTTTTCCGCCGCCCTCAGCCCCTCGAAGGCGGCGGTGACGGCGAAGGTTCCGAACACGGCCCCGGAAACCGTGGCCGCGCCGCCGATCACCAGCATGCCGAGGATGACGAAGGTCTCCTTCAGATAGAAGGCGGCCGGCGAGTACGAGGTGATGAAGTGGGCCCATACGCCGCCGCCGACGCCGGCCATGAAGGCGCTGAGCACGAACCCCTGCCAGCGCAGCCGTGCGACGTCCGCGCCGATGGCGCCGGCCGCCACCTCGTCGTCGCGGACGGCGCGCAGCAGAATGCCGGCGCGGGATTCCTTGAAGGCCATGGCGACGACGATCATGACCACGGCGACGGCCGCCGCCAGGGGCAGGGTGGTGGCGTTCTGGACGCCGAACAGGGTCCGGGGCCCGTTGGTCACCGCGTTCCAGTGGACCATGACGGTGTGCAGCACCATCAGCAGCGCGAAGGACGTAATCACGGCCGCTGCGTCGGTCAGGCGCATCAGCGGATAGGATACCACCGCCGCCACCAATGCCGCCGCGATGCCGCCGATGAGCATGCCGGCGTAAGGGGAAACTTCGATAGCGACAATGACCGGATACAGGTTGGGCAGGGCCATGGACTTCATTTGCAGCGGCATCGACAGCACGCCCGAGGTGTAGGCGCCAATGCCCATGAAGGCGATGTGGACGAAGGACAGAATGCCCGAATTGCCCATGAACACCTGCAGGCCGAGGACCAGCACCAGATTGATGCACAGCGTGGTCGCAATGCGGGTTACGAGCCGCACGTCGATGGCATCGGTCATGCCGACGAGAACCAGCACCGGCAGCACCAACAGGACGATCGAAACGAGGGTCTTGGTTTGCAGCATGTATGTTCGGCCCTTGCTTACGTCCGTTGCCCGGTCGCCGGGCCCGGTATCAGCCCCTGGGGTCTGAGCAGGAGAATCAGGATGACCATCGAAAAGGTGAAAGCGTCCCTGAACTGCAAAAGGTTCTGGGGCAGCATGTAATTGAGCGAAATGTCGATAAACGCCAAGAGGAAGCCGCCCACCACGGCGCCCACCAGGCTGCGCATGCCGCCGATCACCGTGGCGATGAAGGCGACGAGAAGCGGCTCGAGCCCGATGCCGGGAACCACCGAACCGATGCGGCCGAACCAGAACAGCGCCACCACTCCGGCCAGAAGACCGCTGATGGCGAAGGCGACGCTGATCACCAGGTTGGCCGGCACCCCCAGCATGCGGGCCATGGTGAAATGAGAGGCGGCGGCGCGCAGCGCGATGCCGAGCACGGTCCGCTTGAGAATGAGGGCGAACAGGGAAAGCAGCAGCACGCTGCAGACGATGGTCAAGAGGTTCCTCAACGGAATGATGACACCGGCAATTTCCACGGTCTGTGTGAAAATGTCGGGCAGCGGCACCAGCCGCGCCCGCGGTGAAATGAACAGCAGGGCGGCGTTCTGCAGCAGCGTGCTGAAGGCGAAGGAGGTGATCAGGACCGCGGTGACCGAGCGTTCGCGGACGGGACGGAAGGCGACCAGCTCCGTTGCCATGCCGGTCAGGATGGCCATGACCACCGCCATGGCGGCCATGACGATCCAGGGGAAGGGAGAGCCGTTGAGCAGATAAAGCGTGTAGCCGGTGACCATGATCAGCTCGCCATAGGCGAAGTTCACCAGCCGCAGGATGCCGTAGACGATGACCAGGCCGAGTGCCATGAGGGCGTAAAGGCTGCCCAGGCTCAGCGCGTCGACGACGAATTGAATGGCGTTACCGAGCATGGTTTTCCCTTTGCCGGGCCGCCTGTCCGCCGAGGTAGATCTCCTCCAGATTCGACCCCGAGGCGATTTCCGCCGCCGTCCCCGAGACCGCCACCCTGCCCAGGGACATGACATAGACCCGGTCGGCGCATTTGAGCGCCTGGGCCGCGTTCTGCTCGACCAGAAGGATGGTCAGCCCGCGCTCGCGCAAGCGGTTGATCAACTCGAAAATCCGCTCGACGATGGCCGGCGCCAGGCCCACGGAAGGCTCGTCGAGAAGCAGGAGCTTCGGCCTGGACATGAGCGCGCGGGCGATGACCAGTTGCTGCTGTTCGCCGCCCGACAAGGTGCCGGCTGCCTGGTCGGCGCGGGTTTCGAGGACGGGGAACAGGTCCATCGCCGTTTTCAAGTCGCGCTCGAAGCCGGAATGGTCACGGCGATGGATGAAGGCTCCGAGACGCAGGTTTTCCGCCACCGTCAGATCCGGGAAGACATCGCGGGTCTCCGGGACCATGGCAATCCCCTTGTGAACGATCCGTTCCGGCGACACGGAGGTAATATCCTCGGTCCCGAAAACGATGCGTCCGGCGGCGGCCTTCAAGGCGCCCGATATGGCGAGCAGGGTCGTGGTCTTGCCGGCCCCGTTGGCGCCGAGAAGCGCCACAAGCTCGCCCTCGCTTATTTCAAGGCTTACGCCCTTGACCGCCGTGATGGCGCCATAGCGCACCTGCAGGCCTTCAACCGTGAGCATGGCCTGCCTCGCTGGCTGCGCTTGAGCCCAGATAAGCCTCGATCACTGCGGGAAGCCTGCGGACCGCGTCGACGCCCCCTTCGCCGATGGTCTTGCCGGAGGCGAGTACGTGAAGGCGGTGGCAAAGGCGCATGATCAACGACATGTCGTGGTCGATGATCAGCATGCCGAGATCGCGTTGCGCGGGAAGCGCGGCGAGAACCTTCAACAGGGCGTCGCTTTCGACCTCGTTCATGCCGGCGGCGGGTTCATCCAGCAAGAGAAACCGCGGCCTGCCGGCGAGCGCCCGGGCGATTTCCACCCGCCGCTCGTCGCCGAAATTCAGCGTGCCGGCGGGTTCGTCGGCGAGCTCTTTAAGATTGAACTCCTGCATCAGCACCTGGGCCCGCCGTCCGGCCTCGCGGCGGCTCAACCCATGCGTAAGCGCCGCCGTCTCGATGTTCTCGGCCACCGTCAGGTTCTTGAACAGGCGTACGATCTGGAACGAGCGGGCGACGCCGCGCAGGGCGATCTTGCGGGGCGCGAGATGGGTGATATCGTCGCTGCCGCACATGACCCGGCCCGATATGGGCTTGACCTGACCGGTTATCACATTGACCAGCGTTGTCTTGCCGGAGCCGTTGGGGCCGATCAGACCGACGATTTCTCCGACGCGGACATCGAGCGATACGTCGTCGAGCGCGCGAAGCCCGGAGAAGTCGACCGAAATGGCGATTGCGTTGAGCGAGAGTGCCGTCATCCGCGTTTCCGATCCCTGGTATGGCCACTCTGCCAGGTCGCTGGGCCCACGGAAGGAGCACCGCAACGCCCGGCCGGAGCGCTATCGATCAGAGCATCAATGGACCTCCGGCCGGCGTTGCCTTGGCCTTAGGGAGCAGGCGGGTTTTCGGGTTGCCGCCAGCCGAGGAACGCGGGCTTGCCCTTTGTAAGCCCGACCAGAACGGCGGCCTTGTCCGGCGCATGTCCGTCCGCGGCGGAGCGGTAGGAAAGCTTGCCGGTCAGAAGGTTGAACTCGTTGGTCTCCAGCGCCTTGGCCACGGCGGCTCCGTCGGTGGAGCCGGCGATCTGCACGGCCTGCGCCATGAGCATGATCGTATCCCAGCCGGTGGCGACGAACGAGGTATCCGGCGCGGAGCCGAACATCGCCTGATATTTCTCCAAGAAGCCCGGCATGTCGGGATGGGCCTCGGGCCCCATCCAGGTATGGGTGACGAAAAACACGTCGCTGCCGAATTTTTCGCCCAGGGTGCTGAACAGGCCCGGATCGTCGTAGGAATCCCCGCCCATCACCGGCGCATCGATGCCGACTTCCCGTATCGACCGGATGATGGTGCCCAGATCCGGCATGTAGGAGGAGATGAAGATGACGTCCGGCTTGGTTTCCAGCGCCTTGAGCCGCGCCAGTTGGGCCGAAAAGTCCTGATCGCCCTGGGTGTAGGTTTCCTCGGCGAGGATGTTGCCGCCGATGGCCTTGAAATGGGCGACGAAATATTTGCTCAGGCTCTTGGTGTAGGCGATGAACTGGTCGGTGACCACGTAGGCGTTCTTCCAGCCCCGTTCGTTGAAGGCATACTCGGCCGCCGTGGCGCCCATGGTCGTATTCCACATCGACAGGGTGAACTGCTTGTCGCCAAGCGACCAGGAACTGTAAAGCGGGTCGGAGGCACAGGTGGAAATGCCGACCAAGCCGGCTTTTTGCGCCTCGCGGCTGGCCGGACCGCCGAAGTCGAAGTCACACGGCGCGACGATCAGCTTGGCGCCCTGATCGATCAGCTCGACGGCGATATTGCCCACGGTCACCGGATCGCTTTTGCCGTCGAGGTTGATGAACTTGACCTGTTGCCCCAGCACGCCGCCGGCATCGTTGAGCGCCTTGACCGCCACCTGGGCGCCCTTGAGCCCTGGTTCGTCGAGCGGCGCCTGAACCCCGGTCAGGCTGAGGGCGCCGCCAATAAAAATCTCATCGGCCGCAATGGCTTGCTGGGCCGCGGTCGAAATCCCGAAAAACAAGCTTACGGCCGTCAAGATGCCGGCCGCCGCGTGGATAGCTCGGAGCGGATACTTCAACATCTCTAATCCTCTGTCGGTTTTCGGAGCGCCCGGCCCCTGTTTGAGGCTTGGTGGCGCAAGGGTTGCACAATGCTTGCGGGCACCCGGCGGGTGCCAGGGAACATTTGAACCAAGATATCGAAAAATTTTTCGGCTACAATAAATTTGTTCCTCCTCCGGGACGCCCGTTTCAACTGTTATCTCAGATCGGTACGGCCAAGGAAACGGACACCAGGATCGCCTCCTTTTTGCTCTTTCTGACGAAGGCGTGCCGCATGCTCGAGTCAAAATAGACGCTCTCGCCGGCCTGCAAGGTTATCGGCGCGTATTCTTCACAGTGGAATTCGATCACGCCCTTCATGACCAGCACGAACTCCTCTCCCTCGTGGGTGCTCCAATCCTTTAATGGCGGCACCGCGCCCGTCTTTATCGACATGACCAGCGGAACCATCTTTCTTGCGTTGAGTCCGTTGGCGTGGACAAAGTAGTCGTAGAAATCGGTCTGATGCTCGTCCGCCGTTCCGATCCGGTTCACCGTTCGTCGGCCAGTGCGCGCGCCGACGCCTTCGTTGGGCGAAATCAGCGACTCCACCAGGACCCCGAGACCCCGGGCGACCTTGTACAGAGTGTTGAAGGACCCCACGGCTTGTTCGGTTTCGATCTTGCTCAGGGTGGCGATGGAAACGCCGCTTCTTTCGCTTACCTGCTTCAAGGTCAGCGATTTGCCCTTGCGGACCGCCCTGACGCGCCGGCCGATATTGGGCAGGTCCTTGTCCATATGACGTAATTTTCGGGTTCTTGCGTAGTTCATAGAGGGTGTTTTCGGCTCCTACACTTCATTTCGGGTGTCATTTCCATGATAGTCCGTCGTTGGCGAAACAGATAAAACTTATTGTAATGGAAAAACCAAGCTTGTCATGATGTGGCTTGATCTAAACCGCAAACCGAGCCTCGCGAACACCGCATGATCTCGCTGGAGACGCCGATCGCCGGGCTTGCGGAGGGCGCCGCCATGGGATCCGAGCTTGTCGGTGACGAGGCGGCAGGTGGCCAGGTGCGGGTGCAAGGCCCTGTTGCTTCGGAGGCTTCCGCATCAAGCGGTGGGCCGCGTTGGCGTTTCGTCCCGATTGCGCCAGAAAATCCAGGGCCTCCCCCTTGCGTCGGCGGAGCGCCGAATGACGGGGGGGGGCGCGACGACTTGATGCTCTAGCGCCGATGCCACCGTTGAACTAGCATGCAACTCGGACCCCCTGCGGGGGCCCCGGATGGATGTTTTTTGGGAGCGCCTGCGGCGCCTGATACCAGGCTGCGCGACGGCGCTCCAGGGATTGCACGGATGAGATCCATCGACACCACGCCGCTGGTCCGGTTTGCCGGCGTAGAAAAGACCTATGACGGGGTGGCGCTGGTCGTCCGTGAGCTGAATTTGGACATCCGCCGCAGCGAGTTCATCACCCTGTTGGGTCCCTCGGGATCGGGAAAGACGACGACCCTTATGATGCTCGCCGGCTTCGAGGTGCCGACCCGCGGGACCATCACCATAGAGGGGCGCGATATTTCGCGTGTCCCGGCCTACAAGCGCGGCATCGGCATGGTGTTCCAGAACTATGCGCTTTTCCCGCATCTGACCGTCGCCGACAATCTCGTGTTTCCGCTGCGGGTGCGCGGCGTCGCAAAGGCGGAACGCGATGAGCGGGTCAAGCGGGCGCTCGACATCGTTCGCCTGGACGATCTCGGAGAACGCATGCCGACGCAATTGTCGGGCGGCCAGCAGCAGCGCGTGGCGCTCGCCCGCGCCCTGATTTTCGAGCCCAGCCTCGTGCTCATGGACGAGCCGCTGGGCTCGCTCGACAAGCAGCTGCGCGAGCGCATGCAGTACGAGATCAAGTCCCTGCACGAGCGGCTCGGCCTGACATTCGTCTATGTCACGCACGATCAGGCCGAGGCCTTGACGATGTCGGAGCGGATCGCCGTCTTCAACGACGGCCGGATCGAACAGATCGCGCCGCCGCGCCAGATCTACGAACACCCGGATACCACCTTTGTCGCCCAGTTCATCGGCGAGAACAACAGGCTGCTCGGCGCCGTCGCGGCGGTATCCGGCGGCGAGGCCGAAGTGACGCTCGACAGCGGCGGGCGCGTGGTTTGCGAGGCGGCCCCGGGGATCGCCGCGGGCGAGAGGGTGCTGGTGTCGCTGCGCCCGGAACGGGTTGTGATCCTCAAGGCCGCGGCCGGCATGCCGAACCGGTTCGAGGCAGTGCTGCGCGACGTCATCTATCACGGCGACCATGTCCGGCTTCGGCTCGAGGCGCTCGGGCAAACGGATTTCGTCGTCAAGGCGCCGGTTCGCGAATTGGATCAGGCCCGGATCGGCATGGCCGTCACGGTCGGCTGGGGTGTGCGGGATGGCCGCGCCTTGGCGCTGGCGCAGTAACGGGCGGCAACGGGATTTAACGTGGGTTGCGTGCGACCCAAAACAAGGGAGAAGACAAATGGGTCAATTCAGGTGGAAAAAGTTGGCGGCTGCAACGGCGCTGGCCGGCGCGGCACTGATATCATGGCAGGTCCTGGCGGCGCGACCGCTCACCGTCGTATCATGGGGCGGCGGCTATCAGGACGCCCAAAAGGCGGCCTATTTCGAGCCGTTCAAGGCCGCGTCCGGAACGGACATGATCGACGAGAGCTGGGACGGCGGCATCGGCGTGCTGCGCTCGAAGGTCGAGGGCGGCACCGATTCCGGGTGGGACGTGGTCCAGGTCGAGAGCGAGGAGCTGCAAATAGGCTGCGACGAAGGGCTGTTCGTGCCGCTCGACTGGTCGAAGATCGGCGACAAGGACGCCTTTATGGACGCCGCCGTGAGCGAGTGCGGGGTCGGCGCGATCGTCTACGACTTCGTTCTCGGCTGGGACAAGGACAAGACCTCGGAGGCGCCGACGGGTTGGGCGGACTTCTTCGACACCGCGAAATATCCCGGCAAACGCGGCTTGCGGCAAGGCCCGAAGACCACTCTCGAAATCGCCTTGATGGGCGACGGGGTCGCCCCCGCCGAAGTCTACAACGTGCTGTCGACGCCGGAAGGCGTGGAGCGGGCCTTCGCCAAGCTGAGCACCATCAAGAACGATGTCATCTGGTGGAAGTCCGGCGCCCAGCCGCCGCAGCTTTTGGCTTCCGGCGAGGTCGTGCTGACGTCGGTCTATAACGGCCGCATCGACGCCGCCAACCGCAACGACAAGCGCAATTTCGGCATCCAGTGGAACGGCGGGCTGTTCACCCTCGATTCGTGGGTGATCCTGAAGACCTCGCCCAACATCGACGCCGCATACAAGTTTCTCGCCTTTGCCAGCGAGGCCGCCAACCAGGCCAAGCTGCCGATGGAAATCGCCTACGGCGTCACCAACAAGGCAGCAACCGAGATGATCGACCCGGCCAGAATGGCCGATCTGCCGAACCATCCCGACAACTTCGCCAATACGGTGCAGATTTCGGACAAGTTCTGGATCGAGAACATAGACCGGCTGACCGAGCGGTTCAACGTCTGGGCCGCCCATTGAACCGGTGGGCCGGCGGGGCTTCCCCGCCGGCCTTGCCCGCGCAACGGGGGTGACAGGACGGCGTGAATGACATAGCCACCCGATTGCAGCGCGACATGAAGCGGGCGGAAAGGCGGCGCCGGGCCACGGCCATGCTGCTGGTCGCGCCGCTGTTTTTCTTTCTGCTGTTTTCCTTCGTGATTCCGATCGCCGACATGCTGCGGCGCTCCGTCGTCGATAGCGAGCTTCCGAACGCCTGGCCGAACACGTCGGCCATCGCCAGACAGTGGAACAGGACCGACGAGCCCAGCGAGGCGATGTTCGCCGCGCTCGGCCGCGATCTGAAGAGTTCGGCCGAGGCGCGGACGATCGCCATCGCCGCGCGCCGCCTCAATTACGCCCTTGCCAGCGGCAGAAGCCTGGTCATGGACACCGGCCGCGCGCTGCGCGGGCTTGCGGAAGAGCCGGCCTCGTGGCGTGACACGCTCATCGGGATCAATCCGGACTGGGCCGAGCGCGAGACATGGATCGCCATCGCGGCGGCGGCAGGCCCGCTGACCGACTTCTATCTTCTCAGGGCGGTCGACCTGCGGCGCAATGCGGAGAACAGGGTGGCGCCGAGCCCGCCCGAGCAGTCTCTCTATCTGCGGGTGCTAGGGCGAACGATCAGCATTTCGTTCACCGTCGCGGTGCTTTGCCTCGCCCTCGGCTTTCCGCTTGCCTATGTCGTGGCCAACGCCCCGGCGCGGACGGGCAAGCTGCTTATGGTCCTCGTCCTGTTGCCGTTATGGACGTCGCTGCTGGTGCGCTCGGCGGCCTGGATCGTCCTTCTCCAGGACCAGGGAATCATAAACGCCATGCTGCAGGCATCCGGCATCACCGGCGCGCCGGTGCGCCTGATCTTCAACAGGCCAGGTGTGATCATCGCCATGACCCACGTGCTGCTGCCGTTCATGGTCATGCCAATCATCGCGACCATGAAAACCATTTCGCCGAGCCACATGCGGGCCGCCATCTCGCTTGGCGCCCATCCGGCAATCGCCTTCTTGCGGGTCTATCTGCCGCAAACGCTTCCCGGGGTCGCCGCCGGCGCGCTGCTCGTCTTCATCATGGCGCTCGGCTACTACGTGACGCCGGCGCTGGTCGGCGGCGCCGACGACCAGATGCTCGCCTATTTCATCGCCTTCTATACGACGTCGAGTTCCAACTGGGGCCTGGCCGCCGCCCTCGGCGTCATTCTCCTCGGCGCGACGGCGATTCTCTACGTCGTCTATTCGCGTCTTGTCGGTTTGGGTCAGGTGAGGCTGGGGTGAGGTGGTGAGAGGCTCGGCGAAAACGAGAACCGAACGCGTCGCCGCCGCCTCTGTCGCCGCGATGGCGGTTCTGGTACTGTTGTTTCTGATCGCGCCGATCCTCGCCATCTTGCCCCTGTCGGTGAACGATTCGGAGTATCTGACCTACCCGATGCGCGGATTTACGACCCGCTGGTACGAGGCCGTATTCTCCAGCGAGAAATGGCGGCTTGCGGTGATAAACTCGTTTTTGATCGGCATTCCCGCCACCGCGATCGCAACCTTGCTGGGGACGCCGGCGGCGATCGGCCTGTCTCTGGCCGAGTTCCGCGGCAAGAAGCTGGTGACGGTGCTGCTGCTGTCGCCGCTCGTGGTGCCTATCGTGATCGTCGCCGTCGGCCTCTATTTCTTTTTCGCGCCGCTCGGGCTGACCCAATCCTATACCGGGCTGATCGTAGCCCATGCCGCGCTTGGCGCGCCGTTCGTCGTCGTCACCGTCGGCGCGGCGCTGGCCTCCTTCGACCGCGGCCTGGTGCGCGCCGCCGCCAGCCTCGGCGCGCCGCCCGTGACCGTCTTCTTCCGGGTGATGCTGCCGCTACTGGGCCGCGGCGTGGTATCGGGGGCGCTGTTCGCCTTCGCCATTTCGTTCGACGAGGTCGTGACCGTCCTGCTCCTCGGCGCGCCGCACCAGCGCACCATACCGCGCGAGATGTTCTCGGGCCTACGCGAAAGCTTCAATCCGACCATCGCCGCGGTGGCGACGATGCTGACGGTGCTCGCCATTGTGCTGCTGCTGCTGATCGAATGGCTTCGCGCCCGGACCGCGTCCATGACCGGCAGGAGCGAGGGCGGCGTCAAGGCAAATTGGTTTTGACCGGGCAGGGGCGATCCGTGGCCTTAAGGGATTAGCTTGCCGCCGCGCGCGCATCGGTTGAGCCAATTCGCGGCTGGTCATCGACGCCGTCATGCTCTACTTGGATGCGGAGCCGCTACGAGCTCTCAATTCCGCAGTCTTGGAGCAACCTCACTTGTGGCAGCAGCCGCCAGCCGGCCGGCGGTGCGATCGCCCTCGCCCCGGCCGGTCTCGGCGAGCGCCCGGTCTCGTTCGATCGCATGAAATGAAACAATCGGGTGGATGACGGGGATGACCGCGCGGTCAGGCGGAGCGGAGGAGACCGGGCAGGCGTCGGACGAGCGGCGCTCCCTGTCGCGCAACAGCGACTTCCTACTGTTTATAGCGATCCGGCTTTTCAACGTTCTGGGCATCCAGATGCTGACGGTCGCGGTCGGCTGGCAGGTCTACCAGATGACGCGCAATCCGCTCGACCTCGGATGGGTCGGCCTGTCGCAGTTCGCCCCGGTCCTGGTCCTGTTCCTGCTCGCGGGTCTGGCCGCCGACCGCTTCGACCGCCGCAAGATCCTCGCCGTCTGCAACGCGGCCCATGCGGCGGTTGCCGGCCTGTTGCTGATCTACACATATTCCCGCGTTTCGGTGGTCTGGCCGATCTTCCTCATTCTCGTGGTCCACGGCGCGGCGCGGTCCTTCTTTCAGGCCGCCAGTCAGGCCATTCTCCCCAACATCGTGCCGGTAAGGTCGTTTCCGAACGCGGTCGCCTATTCGTCGTCGGTCCTGAAGGTCGGCCAGCTCGTCGGGCCCGCCATGGGCGGCGTCTTGATCGCGGTCGCCGGCGACTGGGTCTATCTCGCGGCAGCCGTGACGTTCGTCATCGCCGCCGGCGCCTCGGCATTGATTGCCGTCCGCCTGACGATCCGCGCCCGGGAGGCGTCCGGCTGGGAGGAAATTCTCGGCGGCATCGCCTACATCTTCCGGCGAAGGATCGTGCTCGGGGCGATTTCAATTGACCTGGTCGCGGTCTTGTTCGGCGGCGTCGTAGGAATTCTCCCGGTGTTCGCCAGCGACATTCTCCATGTCGGACCGGAAGGCCTGGGCATGATGCGCGCGATGCCGGCCTTCGGCGCGATCTTCGTCGGGATCCTGCTCGCGCGTTTGCCGCAGACGCGAAGGATGGGGCCGATCTTCTTTGTTTCCTTGACCGTCTTCGGAGCCTCGGTGATCGTCTTCAGCCTGTCCGAAATCTTTTGGCTGTCGCTGGCGGCGCTGGCCGTTTACGGCGCTTCGGACATGGTCAGCGTCTACATCCGGCAGACTCTCGTCCAGGTTGCGACCCCGGATGGGATGCGCGGCCGCGTCAGCGCCGTCAATGCGGTTTCGATCACCGCGTCGAACGAACTCGGCGATTTCCGCGCCGGGGTCATGGCGGCCGGCATCGGCACCGTTCCGGCGGTCTTCCTCGGCGGCGTCGCAACCCTCGCGGCCGCCGCCTTATGGTGGCGCGTCTTTCCGAGCCTGGGGCGCGTCGACCGGCTCGACCAGGTCGAATAGACCGACTGCCGAAGGGGAGGGACCGGCCCCTGTTCCCTTATCCGAAGAACGTGGTGCGCAGGAAATGGGTGTACTCGGATTCGAGCGTCATCAGGCCCACGAACACCAGGACCAACGCCGGCGGGACCAAAATGGCATAAATCAGGGCCAGCCGCTCCCAGGCCATGTGCATAAAGATGGCGACGATGAAGCCTGCCTTGATGATCATGAACAGCACGATCAGCGACCAGCGGAGCAGGCCGACAAGGTGAAAATAGTCGACCAGGTACGAGAATGTGCTGAAAACGAACAGCAAGAACCATACCCAGAGATAGACGCTGATCGGATGTTGTTGGCCTTCCACGTGCGCCATGACCGTCCCTCACCACAGATAGAAAAATGCAAAGATGAAAACCCAGACCAGATCGACGAAATGCCAGTACAGACCCATGGTTTCGACGATCTCGTAGTTGCCCTTCCGGCTGGTGAAAAATCCCCTCCTGGCCTTATCGTAATCTCCCCGCCATACCTTGCGGGCAACGATGAGCAGGAAAATCACCCCGATCGACACATGGGTGCCGTGAAAGCCGGTGATCATGAAGAAGGTCGAGCCGAACTGGGGCGCGCCCCAGGGGTTGCCCCAGGGGCGGACCCCTTCCAGGATCAGCTTGGTCCACTCGAAGGCCTGCATGCCGACAAACGTGGCGCCGAACAGGGCGGTCAGCAGAAGCAGGATCGTGCTCTTCCTGCGATCGCGGGCGTAGCCAAATCTGACCGCCATGGCCATCGTCCCGCTCGAGCTGATCAGGACGAAGGTCATGATGGCGATCAGGATGAGGGGGATGTCCGCGCCGCCTATGTGCAACGCGAAGACTTTGCTCGGACTGGGCCACGGCACCGTCGTCGACATTCGCACCGTCATGTAGGAGAGCAGGAAACAGCTGAAGATGAATGTGTCGCTGAGCAGGAAGATCCACATCATCGCCTTGCCCCACGGAACATTCTTGAATGTCCGCTGGTCCGACGCCCAGTCGGCGACGACGCCTTGCAAGCCGTCAGGCCGGATGATCGATCCGCTCACTGTTTCTGCCATAAGCCTTTGTCCTATTTACGTAATTCCACAGATGGCCAGTATGAAGGCCATATTGTTGCTGCCCGAAAACAATAGACCGAAAAGCACCAGCCAAACTGCCAGCAGGAAGTGCCAGTACAGGGTGCACAGCTCCACGCTTTGCCGGACCCTCGCCGGCCCGTAGCCGAGCCGCCACACCTTGTCGGCGGTCCTGCCCCAGGCGATGAGGCCGCCCAAGAGGTGCAGCGCGTGCAGCCCCGTGATCAGATAAAAGAACGCGATGGCCGGGTTCGTTACGTCGAACAAACCCATCGCGGCCAATTGCCGCCACGCGATCATCTGCCCGACCAGGAAGGCAAGAGCGGTCATGCCGCCCGCCAACAGGCCGATCTTCAGGTCCGCCAAAAGTCCGCGGCGTGCGGTGAATTGCGCCCACTGCATGGCGAGACTGCTCAAGATCAGCACAAACGTATTCAACCACAACAGCCTCGATTCGGGCGCCGGGCGCCAGTCCTCGAACGCCATCCGGCCGGCATAGGCCATGATCAAGAGCATGAACAAGACCGAGGCCACGGCCAGAAACATCTTCAACCCGATTCTTGCCGCCGGAGGGGCCGAGTCGCGTCCCTGATAGAGGTTGTCGACCCGCCCCTGGGCAGGCAGCCAGGGCTTTGCCGTCAGCTGAGAGAAGATGCTCACGCTGGGGCCACCCCGACGACCGATTCCCCACGACCCTTGGCCATCTTGACGTCGGTGGGGGCCACGTTTTGCGGCACGAAATCCTCAGCGGCGCCCGGCACGGAGTAGTCGTAGGCCCAGCGATAGACCACCGGAAGCTCCTTGCCCCAATTGCCATGCCCCGGCGGCATATCGGGTGTCTGCCACTCCAAGCTGGTGGCCCGCCATGGGTTTCTTTCGGCTTTCGTGCCTTTCAACAGGCTCCACGCCAGGTTGAATAGGAACACCACCTGGGCGAACCCGACGATCAACGCGGCGATGGTGATGAACTCATTCAGCGTATGGGCCGATTCCGGTATGAAGGCGGTGTCGCCAACCTCGAAATACCGGCGCGGCACGCCGATGAAGCCGAGATAGTGCATCGGGAAATAGATCGCATAGGCCCCTATGAAGGTGATCCAGAAGTGGAAATGACCCATCGCCTGGTTCAGCATTCGCCCGGTCAAGAGCGGGTACCAGTGGTAGATCGCGCCGAATATCACGAGGATCGGCGCGACACCCATCACCATATGGAAATGGGCGACCACGAACATGGTGTCCGACAGCGGAACGTCGACGACGACGTTGCCGAGAAACAGTCCGGTTATCCCGCCGTTCACGAATGTGACGATGAAGGCCATGGCAAACAGCATCGGCAGCGAAAGATGGATGTTGCCCCGCCACAGGGTCAGTACCCAGTTGTAAACCTTGATGGCGGTCGGGATGGCGATGATGAGCGTGGTGGTGGCGAAGAAGAAGCCGAAATACGGGTTCATGCCGCTGACATACATGTGGTGCGCCCAGACCACGAAACTCAACGCGCCGATCGCCACGATGGCCCAGACCATCATCCGGTAGCCGAAGATGTTCTTTCTCGCATGGGTGCTGATCAGGTCGGAGACGATGCCGAAGGCCGGCAAAGCGACGATGTAGACCTCGGGGTGGCCGAAAAACCAGAACAGATGCTGAAACAGGATCGGGCTGCCGCCGCCATATTGAAGCTGTTCGCCCATCTCGATGATGGTCGGCATGAAGAAGCTGGTACCCAGCACCTTGTCGAACAGCAGCATCACGCAGCCGACGAACAAGGCCGGGAAGGCCAGAAGCGCCAGAACGGTGGCCGTAAAAATGCCCCATACCGTCAACGGCAGGCGCATCAGCGTCATCCCCCGGGCGCGCGCCTGCAGCACCGTCACCACGTAGTTTAGACCGCCCATGGTGAAACCGATGATGAACAGGATCAACGAGATAAGCATCAGGGCAATGCCGTAGTCCTGTCCCGGCGTGCCGGAGAGAATCGCCTGCGGCGGGTACAGGGTCCAGCCCGCGCCGGTGGGCCCGCCAGGCACGAAGAAGCTCGCCGCCAGCACCAGCACGGCGAGCAGATAAACCCAGTAGCTCAACATGTTGACGTAGGGGAAGACCATGTCGCGGGCGCCGACCATCAGCGGGATCAGATAGTTGCCGAACCCACCCAGGAACAGCGCGGTGAGCAGATAGATCACCATGATCATGCCGTGCATGGTGATGAACTGGTAATAGGCGCTGGCGTCGATGAAGGAGAAGGCGTCCGGGAATCCCAGCTGCAACCGCATCAGCCACGACAATACCAGGGCCACCAATCCGATCGCCGTCGCGGTGAGCGAATATTGGATGGCGATCACCTTGGCGTCCTGGCAGAACACGTATCGCGTAATCCAGCTCTTGGCATGGTACAGCTCGACGTCCTCAACCTCGGCAGGCGGGACATAGGCGGCTGCGTATTGAGTGACTTCGGCCATCAAAAATACCTCTTGGTCTTGGTTGTCGTCGGACCCGATCAGATTGAGTCTCAGTGCGCGGACATGACCTCCGCGGCGCCGGCATATCCCTCGCGGGCGGGCGGGATCGATGCCTCCTCCCTGCCGTCTCGCGCACCGTTGCCGGCCTCGGCCGACAATTGCTCGAATGTCTGCTGCCCATCCAACCACGCCTGATAGTCAACTTCCTCGTCCACCAAAACCACGCCGCGCATGGCGTAGTGCCCGACCCCGCACAGCTCGGCGCAAAGTATCTCGAAGGTTCCGGTTCTCGTGGGGGTGAGCCAGAAATAGGTGACCGAACCTGGCACCATATCCATCTTGGCACGGAACTGAGGGACGTAAAAATCGTGCAGAACGTCGATCGAACGCAGCAACATCTTGACCGGCTTGTCGACTGGCAAGTGCAAGTCGTCGGCTTCGATTATGACATCGTCTTTTCCGTTGGGATCGTCCGGGTTGATCCCCAGGGGGTTGTCGAAGCTGACGTGCCGGGCATCGGAGGTGCCCAGCACACCGTCCTCTCCGGGCAGGCGGTAGCTCCACTGCCACTGCTGGCCCACGACTTCGACCTCAGCCGCCCCTTCGGGGACCGTGACGAACTGGTTCCATACGAACAGGCCGGGCGTCAGCATGCCGGCGACGCCCACCGCGGTTCCTATGGTCAGCCACCATTCCAGCTTCTTGTTCTCCGGCTCATAGTGCGCCTGCCTGCCGGCTCGGTTGCGGAATCGCAGCACGCAATAGGCCATGAACAGGATGACGGCGATGAAGACGACGCCGGTGATCCAGAAGGTGATGATGATCGTGTTGTCGATGTAGCCCCAATTCGAGGCAATCGGCGTCCACCACCAGGGGCTCATGAAGTGAAAAACAACCGAGCCGACAGCGACAAGAATCAGTACGACCGCAATGATCATGTCCTGTGCATCTCTCCCTATGACTCCGCCGGAACGGGTTCGACACGAAGCCGCATTCCCGACTGCAGTCACGGTTTTAATGGAAGTGCCTTGCCCGGTCTAGGCTCGATTTTTAACAGTTCCATTTTCTTGGAAATATCGCCAGCGTGCCGCGCCGCAACGATTTTGGCGTCCGCGTGGCATGGTGCGAAGAGAGCGATTCGACGGCTTTGCCGGCTCCTAGAGCAAAATGATATGAAATTGGATCAATTCTGATTCACGAGCGGCGTGACGATCCGCCAGGAGGCGCGCTGCCCGGCTCTAGTCGCCCGCTTCAACCAATTTGAAAGGATTTGATGATTCGCTTTGGTCGCGGTTCGAGCGACGGAGGCGAACATGGCTGGAAAGGACATTGCGGTAAAGAAATATGTGGTGCGGCTGAGCGCGGAGGAACGCGAG
>JAUYJB010000114.1 GCA_030688605.1 Hyphomicrobiales bacterium | reverse complement strand
ATGCCGGCCAGCACCCACCAGTTCCAGATGCCGAGCGTTTGCGCGAGCGCGGCGAGGGTCGACATGGCGGCGCTCTATTGATTCCGGGGCTCGATGCCGGGCACCGAGCCTTTCGGCGCCGCACTCGCCGCGGATGCGCCGCCTCTCGGTGCGCCCGGCCGGCGCGGCCTGGGCGGTCCGTCTCCGCCGGCCCCGCCCTTGCCGCCGCCGTCTCCGCCGCCGAAGCCCTCGCGCGCGATCTCGGCGATGCCGCCGAGGGTTCCGATGAGCGCCGAGGCCTCCACCGGCATCATCAGGATCTTCTGGTTCGGCGAGGCGGCGAACTCCTGCAGCGCGGCGACATATTTCTGGGCGACGAAATAGTTGAGCGCCTGGACGCTGCCCGAGGCGACCGCGTCCGAGACCATGGTGGTCGCCCTGGCCTCCGCCTCGGCCGACCGCTCGCGCGCCTCCGCGTCGCGGAATGCGGCTTCCTTGCGGCCTTCCGCTTCCAGGATCAGCGACTGTTTCTGGCCTTCGGCCTTGAGCACCACCGACTGGCGCTGGCCTTCGGCCTCGAGGATCGCGGCGCGCTTGTCGCGCTCCGCCTTCATCTGCCGGGCCATCGAATCGACCAGGTCGCGCGGCGGGTTGATATCCTTGATCTCGATGCGCGTCACCTTGATCCCCCACGGGCCGGTCGCGGCATCCACCACCGACAGGAGCCGGTGGTTGATCTCGTCGCGCTGCGACAACAGGGCGTCGAGGTCCATCGAGCCCATGACGGTGCGGATATTGGTCATGGTGAGGTTCAAGATCGCGGTCTCGAGGTCGGCAACCTCGTAGCTCGCCTTGGCCGCGTCGAGCACCTGGAAGAAGAGGACCCCGTCGACGGTGCAGGTGGCGTTGTCGCGCGTGATGACCTCCTGGCTCGGCACGTCGACCACCTGCTCCATCATGTTCATCTTGCGGCCGACCCGGTCGATGAACGGCACGATGATGCCGAGCCCCGGCGACAGGCTGCGCGTGTAGCGCCCGAACCGCTCGATGGTGTAGCTGAAGCCCTGCGGCACCGTCTTGACCGCCAGCAGGATGAAGACGACGACGAGAACCAGGAGGACCAGGACGAAGATATCGAGACCGACAATCATCTGCGCACCCCATCGGCGGGCCGGGATTCGGCGAGAATCGGACCTTAAAGCATAAATTCCTTGCGCGGGACCGAATTCACGGATCAGGCCCAGCCGGAAAGCTCGCGCCTGACCGCGTGTTCGATGACGTCGATGCCGGGCTCGCTGGCGTTGAGGCAGGGGATCAGGGCGAAGTTCGCCCCGCCGTGGCGGCGGAAGATCTCGGCGTTCTGCATCGCGATCTCCTCCAGCGTCTCGACGCAGTCGGAAACGAAGCCGGGCGTGATCACGGCAAGGCTCCTGACGCCCTCGCGCGCCAGCCGCTCGACCGTGGCGTCGGTATAGGGTTTGAGCCATTCCTCGCGCCCGAAGCGCGACTGGAAGGTCATCTTCAGCTTCTCCTCCGGCCAGCCGAGGGCGGCCCGCAGGAGCCGCGTCGTCTTGGCGCAATGGCAGTAATAGGGGTCGCCCTTGGCGAAATAGGACCGCGGCAGGCCGTGGAAGGAGGCGAGCACAGCCTCGGGCTTGAAAGCGAGCCTGCCGAGGCCCTGCTGGAGGGATTTGGCGAGAGCGTCGATATAGACCGGGTCGTCGTAATAGGGCGGCACGGTGCGCAGGGAAGGCTGCCAGCGCATTCGGGCGAGCGCCTCGAAGGCCTTGTCGTTGACGGTGGCCGTGGTCGCGGCGCTGTATTGCGGATAGAGCGGAAAGACGAGGATCCGCTCGCAGCCCTCCTGCTTCAGGCGCGCCAGCACCGAGGTCATCGACGGGTTGCCGTAGCGCATCGCCCAGTCGACCCGGATGGCCGGGTTTTGCGCCAGCCGTTCGGCGACGAGCCGCGCCTGCTCGCGGGTGACGGTGCGCAGCGGCGATTCGTCCTTCTCCTTGTTCCAGATCTTGGCGTAGGCATGGCCGCTCCTCTTCGGCCGGGTGGTGAGGATGATGCCGTTAAGCACCAGCCACCAGACGAGCCGGTTGGCCTCGACCACCCGGCGGTCGGACAGGAACTCCTTCAGATACCGGCGCATCGACCAATAGTCGGTGGCGTCCGGCGTGCCGAGATTGACCAGCAGCACGCCGATCCCGCCATGGGCGACGTCCGGATGGCCCTTGGGCTTCCGGCCCTTGGGCTTCCGGTCTTCAAGTCGGGCGCCGGCCGCGCCCCCGGGCTTGTTCATGAACGGCTCCGCTCGCATCTTGCTTCGTCCGGCAAACATAGTGCCGCCGCCGCGAAGGTCCAGCGCCGCGCTCGCTCCGCCAAGGAGCAGGAACCGTCTCCCTCCCCTCGTTATCGCGGCTCTCCGCTTCGCTGCGGCCGGGATGACAACAACAGGCGGGGAACGCCCGTTGGGCGCGATATCGTCATTGCGGCCCTACCCGCCGGCCTGCCAGGCGGAGATGGCTTCGCTCGGCCAGACGAGCTGGATGATGTTGAGGGTGAGATTGTCGCGGATCATGAAGCCGACGAAGATCTCCATGGCGATGGCAAGCCCGATCGGCGCCCAGTAAGGCAGCAGGCGGGCGAGAGCAAAGCCGAGGCCCGCAGCCATCGTATCGAAGACCGAGTTGATCACGCTGTCGCCCACATAGCCCTGCGCCAGCGCCGTCTCGCGATAGCGGTCGATGATGAAGGGCGTGTTCTCGATCACCTCCCAGCCGGCTTCGAGCCCGAGCGCGATCGCGAATCTCAACCCGACCGGCAGGCGCGGCGCGACGAGCCACAAAAGGAGATAAAAGCCGAAGCCGTGGATGACGTGGGAATAGGTGTACCAGTCGGTGAGCTGCTGCGAGTTCTCGGCGCTCAATACGCTCCCGTGCCATAGCCTGACGGTCCCGCAGGCGCAGATCGCGGGCTGGCCCAAGGCGAGGAGGACGAGCGCCTGCAGCGCGACGAGCCCGGCGGCGATCAGGACATAGGTTCTAAGCGACAGCTTCTTCGACCATTCCGGAACGGGGACCTGCATGGCTCTTCCTGTCTTAACCGGGCGCGGTCATCCTAGTGCCTCCGCCCCGGCAAAGCACGGCCTTGCCTTGCCCCAGCCGTCCTCCCCCCTTTCAGGGACAAGCAAAAAGCGCTAGTCGGCTGATTCAGTCAGATTGAAGGGTATAGATGCTTGAGTTTAGTGCGAGCGTCTTTGGTGGTGAAGTGCCAGTCGGACTTGGTGTGATGGGCATTGCGATCGTGCTCCCAGGCGGCGATTTCCTCGATGAGGGT
>JAUYJB010000113.1 GCA_030688605.1 Hyphomicrobiales bacterium | reverse complement strand
GATCAAGACCAAGACCCGCGCCCGCGTCGACGTCAAGGCGCCGGGCATCATGCCGCGCAAGTCGGTGCATGAGCCGATGTCGACCGGCCTCAAGGCCATCGATGCGCTGATCCCGATCGGCCGCGGCCAGCGCGAGCTGGTCATCGGCGACCGCCAGACCGGCAAGACCGCGATCATCCTCGACACCTTCCTCAACCAGAAGTCGCTCAACCAGGGCGACGACGAAAGCCACAAGCTGTATTGCGTCTATGTCGCCGTCGGCCAGAAGCGCTCGACCGTCGCCCAGTTCGTCAAGATGCTGGAGGAAAACGGCGCGCTCGACTATTCGATCATCGTCGCCGCCACGGCGTCGGACCCGGCGCCGATGCAGTTCCTGGCGCCGTTTTCCGGCTGCGCCATGGGCGAGTTCTTCCGCGACAACGGCATGCACGCGGTGATCGCCTATGACGATCTGTCGAAGCAGGCGGTCTCCTACCGCCAGATGTCGCTGCTGCTGCGCCGCCCTCCGGGCCGCGAGGCCTATCCGGGCGACGTGTTCTATCTGCATTCGCGGCTGCTCGAGCGCGCCGCCAAGCTCAACGAGGAAAACGGCGCCGGATCGCTCACCGCCCTGCCGGTGATCGAGACCCAGGCCAACGACGTGTCGGCCTATATCCCGACCAATGTGATTTCGATCACCGACGGGCAGATCTTCCTCGAGACCGACCTGTTCTATCAGGGCATCAGGCCAGCGGTGAATGTCGGTCTGTCGGTGTCGCGCGTCGGCTCGGCGGCCCAGGTCAAGGCGATGAAGCAGGTCGCAGGCCGCATCAAAGGCGAGCTTGCGCAATATCGCGAGATGGCCGCCTTCGCCCAGTTCGGCTCGGACCTCGATGCCGCGACCCAGCGCCTGCTCAACCGCGGCGCCCGGCTGACAGAGCTTCTCAAGCAGGCGCAATTCTCGCCGCTCAAGGTCGAGGAGCAGGTGGTCGTCATCTATGCCGGCGTCAACGGCTATCTCGACCCGCTGCCGGTCTCGGACGCGGGCCGGTTCGAGGACGGGCTGTTGCGCCACATGCGCGACAAGCACCAGGACATCCTCGATACGATCCGCGGCGAAGGCGAGATTTCCGAGGCGACCGGCGAGAAGCTCAAGGACGCCGTCGACGCCTTCGCCAAGGCGTTTGCCTGATCGCCGGATAGAACGGACGTAAGCGCCCCATGCCGAGCCTCAAGGACCTGCGCAACCGCATCGCCTCGGTCAAGGCGACGCAGAAGATCACCAAGGCCATGCAGATGGTGGCCGCGGCGAAGCTGCGCCGCGCCCAGAGCCGGGCGGAGGCCGCCCGGCCCTATGCGGAGCGGATGGAGACGGTGCTGGTCAACCTCACAGCAGCCCTCAAGCACCCGGACGACGCGCCGAGGCTGATGGTCGGCACCGGCAGCGACCGGCACCATCTGCTGATCGTCTGCACCGCCGAGCGCGGCCTGTGCGGCGCCTTCAACTCGTCGATCGTGCGGCTTTGCCGCGAGCACGCCAACCGGCTGATCGCCGACGGCAAGACGGTCAAGATCTTGTGCGTCGGCAGGAAGGGCTTCGACCAGCTCAAGCGCCAGTTCGGCGGCAGCATCGTCGAGACGATCAGCCTGCGCGAAGTCCGCCAGATCGGCTTCGCCAACGCCCGCGCCGTCGCCGGCAAGGTGCTGGCGCTGTTCGAGGAAGGCGAGCTCGACATCGCTACCTTGTTCTTCTCGCGCTTCAAATCGGTGATCGCCCAAGTTCCGACGGCGCAAAGAGTGATCCCGGCGAGCGTTCCGGAAACCGACGCGCCGCCGGCCGCCGCGGCCTATGAATACGAGCCGGAGGAGCATCGGATTCTCGCCGATCTCCTGCCGCGCAACATCGCCGTGCAGATCTACCGCGCGCTCCTGGAGAACGCGGCCTCCGAGCAGGGCGCGCGGATGAGCGCGATGGACAACGCCACCCGCAATGCCGGCGAGATGATCGACAAGCTGACGCTGAGCTACAACCGCCAGCGCCAGGCTCAGATCACCAAGGAGCTGATCGAAATCATATCCGGCGCCGAGGCGCTTTAGGCCGCCGCAAAGTTTTGACCGAAGGGTAACAGGACATGGCACGCAAACCCGCCGCATCGAAGGCAAAGAAGAACCAGGCCGCCGGCCGCGTCACCCAGGTGATGGGCGCCGTCGTCGACGTTCAGTTCGACGAGGAGCTGCCGGCGATCCTCAACGCGCTCACGACCGACAATCACGGCCGGCGGCTGGTGCTCGAGGTCGCCCAGCATCTCGGCGAGAACACCGTGCGCACGGTGGCGATGGATTCCACCGAGGGCCTGGTGCGCGGCCAGGAGGTCGCCGACACCGGCGATGCGATCTCGGTTCCGGTCGGCGACGAGACGCTGGGCCGCATCATGAACGTGGTCGGCGAGCCGGTCGACGAGGCCGGCCCGATCAAGACCAAGGAAAAGCGCGGCATCCATCAGGACGCGCCGGCCTATGTCGAACAGTCGACGGAGGCTGAGATCCTGGCCACCGGCATCAAGGTCGTCGACCTGTTGGCGCCTTACGCCAAGGGCGGCAAGATCGGCCTGTTCGGCGGCGCCGGCGTCGGCAAGACCGTCATCATCATGGAGCTGATCAACAACATCGCCAAGGCGCATGGCGGCTACTCGGTGTTCGCCGGCGTCGGTGAGCGCACGCGCGAGGGCAACGATCTCTATCACGAGATGATCGAATCCGGCGTCAACATGGACCCGAAGAAGCATGGCGGCTCGGCCGAGGGCTCGAAATGCGCGCTGGTCTACGGGCAGATGAACGAGCCGCCGGGCGCGCGCGCCCGC
>JAUYJB010000112.1 GCA_030688605.1 Hyphomicrobiales bacterium | reverse complement strand
CCATCTCCAAGACCATCAACGCGCCCGAGGACATCTCCTTTGCCGCCTTCAAGGATGTCTATGCCGAAGCCTATGCGCTCGGCCTCAAGGGCTGCACCACCTACCGCCCGAACCCGGTGACCGGCGCCGTGCTCAGCGCCGAGGAGGCGCCGGCACCAGCCGAAAGGCCCGCCCAGCGGCCGCCGGAGATCGCGCGTCAGCAAAGCCTGCCCCTTGCCGCCGAGAAGCCGGCGCCGGAACGGCGCGCCGAAATCGTCTATCTGACCGAGCCCCTCGCCCGCGAGCCGGTGCTGCCCGGCTATACCTACAAGCTGAGATGGCCGGGCTCCGAGCACGCCATCTACATCACCATCAACGACATCGTCCGCGACGGCCGCCGCCGCCCCTTCGAGATCTTCATCAACTCCAAGAACATGGAGCATTACGCCTGGACGGTGGCGCTGACCCGCATGATCTCGGCGGTGTTCCGGCGCGGCGGCGACGTCTCCTTCGTCGTCGAGGAGCTCAAGGGCGTGTTCGACCCGCGCGGCGGCGAGTGGCTGCACGGGCGCTTCGTGCCGAGCCTGCTGGCGGCCATCGGCGGCATCATCGAGCAGCACATGATCGACATCGGCTTCCTGCCCGGCCCGGTCGACCAGACGGCCGAGGGCGCCGCGCGGCTCGCCGAGCGGCGCTATTGCCCGCGCTGCGACATGCCAACGCTGGTGTTCCAGGAGGGCTGCCATCTGTGCTTCAACTGCGGCTATGCCAAATGCAGCTAGAGCGAGCTCCGGTTCGTCTGATTCCGTATGATCGGCTAATGCCCTCGTTCGTTTTTTCTCAAGCCCGTTAGAGCCTTATCCACCCTCCCCGCAACATTCGGCGGCAATGCCCCAAGCCTAACCCTCCGCTAACCCCACTGCGATAGGGTCCGATTCGCTTGACGGCATCGGTACAACTGTTCTAGTTTTGTTCTCATGGCAAAAGACAGTCTCCTCTCCCGCGACGAGCCCGTATCCGCCCTTGCCGGCCTTCCCGCCGGCAGCATCTTCCGCTATTGGCGCGGGCGCTCGGGCCGGCGATACCTGCACACGGTGCACGCGCTTGCCGACTGGCCGGGTTACGGCGAAGCGAACCTGATCTTCGTCCGCTGCCAGGCCGGCGGCCGGCGCCACGTGCTGTGGGTCGGACAGGCCGGCGGGCATGGCGCGCGCGCCGCCGCGCGGAGCCTGTTCAAGCGCATGGAAGAGGCTGGCGCCAACGAGGTACACGTGCACCTTCTGGCGGGCTCGGCAAGGGCGCGCCGCGCCGTCGAGCGCGACCTCAAGGCCGCCCTCGGCCTGTTGCGCATCGTCGATTGAGGCGGCGCGATAGGGCCTTGGCCTCATCCTTCGAGACGAGCCGGAGCCTGTCCTCGGGCTTGCCAGAGCCTGTCCTCGGGCTCGCCAAAGGCGAGACCCGGGGGGCAAGACCCGGGCGTCCCGCCTCAGGACGAGGGGTGAAGTTGATCGTCATGGCGAGGGCGCCCGAAGGGCGCGTCTCGAACCATGAACCGCTCTAAATCGCCAGCCGCGCCAAGAGCGCCTCGAGCCGCCGGTCGCGGATGCCGAGTTGGCACAGATGGCTCACTGTGTTGCGGATATAGTCGGTATTGACGCCCGACTGGCCGCGCCCCTGACGCACCAGCCTCAGCTGCTCGCCGAGTGTCAGAACGCCTGCATATTGCGCGTGGTTCCGGTCGACCACGTAGCACAGCGCCGGCACCGCGTCCCCGCCGCCGTCAATGCGCACCAGGCGGCGGGTTTCGCGATAGACCATGGTGACCTGCTCGCGCTCGCGCAGATAGGCGAGAACGTCAGCCGCCTTCTCCGCCGCGACGCGAAAGGCGATGCCCCGGCACGAGCCGCCGCGGTCGAGGCCGAGCACCAGGCCCGGCCGCCGCGGCGAGCCGCGGTGGATATGCGAAAAGACGCAGAGCGCCCGGTGGGCGCCGAACAGCCGCGCCGGGCGCTGGTCGAGAAACGCAAAGCCCGGCCGCCACATCAGCGAGCCGTAACCGAAGACCCAGAATTCCTCGCCCGCATCCGCAGTAGGCATTCTACTCCGCGCCGTCCGGCGCCTTCGGCCCGCGCCGGCCGAAATCCGGCGCCGGCGTCTCCTGTCCGGCCTCGATGATGCCGCGTCTGATGGCGCGGGTACGGGTGAAAAGCTCGAGCAGCATTTCGCCGTCGCCGTAGCGGATCGCCCGCTGCAGGGCCGTCAGATCCTCGTTGAAGCGGGCCAGCATCTCCAGCACCGCTTGCTTGTTGTTGAGGAACACATCGCGCCACATCACCGGATCGGAGGCGGCGATGCGGGTAAAGTCGCGAAAGCCGCCGGCGGCGAATTTGATCACCTCCGATTCGGTAACCGTTTCCAGATGCGCCGCGGTGGCAACGATATTGTAAGCGATGAGATGCGGGATATGGCTGGTGATGGCGAGCACCAGATCGTGGTGGTCCGCATCCATGACCTCGACATGCGAGCCGCACGCCTCCCAGAAGGCCTTGAGCCGCGCCACCGCGTCGGCGTTGGTGCCGGCCGGCGGGGTCAGGATGCACCAGCGGTCATCGAACAGCTCGGCGAAGCCCGAATCGGGCCCGGTATGCTCGGTTCCGGCGACCGGGTGGGCGGGCACGAAATGAACGCCTTGCGGCAGATGCGGGGTGACGTCGCGGATGACGGCCGCCTTGACCGAGCCGACATCGGTGACGATGGCGCCGGGCGCGATATGCGGGCCGATCTCCGCGGCGACTGCGGCATTGGCGCCCACGGGCACGCACAAGATGACCAGATCGGCGCCGGCGACGGCGTCCTTCGCGGTGGCATGGATCGAGTCGACGAGGCCGAGCTCGACCGCCTTGTCCCGCGTCTTGGCGGTTTTGGCGTGCCCGGCGATGTGCCGGCAAAGGCCCTCGCGCCGCATCGCGTGGCTGAGAGACGAGCCGATCAGGCCGAGCCCGATCAGGGCGACGCGTTCAAACATGTCTCTTCCTTTAGCTTCTCGCGCCGGCATCCAGGAATTCGGCGAGCGCGGCGAGGGCCCGCCGGTTCGCCTCTTCGGTGCCGACGCTCATGCGCAGCGCGTTGGGAAAGCCGTAATTGCCGACGCGTCGCAGGATCAGCCCGCGCGCCTTGAGAAAGGCATCGGCGGCGGCCGCCCCCTTGCCGGGTTCGTCGAGAAAATGCATGAGCACGAAGTTGGCGACCGACGGGGTCACCCGCAAGCCCAGCGCACTCAGCTTTTCCGTGAGCCATGCCAGCCACTCGGCGTTATGCGCGACCGCCGTCTCCACATGGCCCTGATCCTTGACCGCGGCGACGCCGGCGGCGATCGCCGGCCCGCTGACATTGAACGGACCGCGGATGCGGTTCAGCGCGTCGGCCACATGTTCGGGACAATAGGCCCAGCCCAGGCGCAGGCCGGCGAGGCCGTAGACCTTCGAGAAGGTCCGCGTCATCACCACATTATCGTTGGTGGCGACGAGCTCGATGCCGGCCTCGTAGTCGTTGCGCCGGACATATTCGGCATAGGCCGCGTCGAGCACCAGGAGCACGTTCTTGGGCAGGCTCGCGTGCAGCCTGCGCACCTCATCGATGGGCAGAAAGGTCCCGGTCGGATTGTTCGGGTTGGCGATATAGATCACCCGCGTCTTGTCGTTGAGGCAGGAGAGAATCGAGTCGACATTGGCGGTCTCGTTCGTCTCCGGCGCCGCCACGGGGGTCGCCCCGCAGGCCAGGATCGCCAGCCGATAGACCAGAAAGCCGTGCTCGGAATAGACCGCCTCCTCGCCCGGCCCGAGATAGGCATAGGCGATCAGGCTCAACAGTTCGTCGGAGCCGGCGCCGCAGACGATACGCTCGGCCTTCAGCCCATATTGCGCCCCCAGCGCCGCCCGCAGCGCCGTGGCGCTGCCGTCGGGATAGAGCGCAAGCCTTTCGGCCTCGTCGCGATAGGCCTTGACCGCCCCCGGGCTCGGCCCCAGCGGGGTCTCGTTCGAGGACAGCTTGAAAACCGGCCCCTTGCCCGGCTCTCCGCTCTCGCCGGGCACATAGGCTTCGATGTCGAGAATCCCCGGCCGCGGCACCGGCCGGCCTTTGTTGCGCGTCATCGTCCTGCCTTCCTGGCGCCGGGGGATAGTTCGAGCGGGACGGCATAGCCGCCGAGCCAGCGCAGCCCGTCGGCGTTCGGACCGTCGAACAGGTGGGCGGGGACATGGCCCGCGATCTCGGCCAGCGCGAGGCCGCCGTCGGACCCGTCGAAACTGTCCGCGAGCCGCAGCGAAAGCCCGCCGAGATGGGCTTCGACGAAGGCAAGCTCGATCGCCGTCCGCGCCGCCCTGTCGTCGAGGCCCGGCTTGATCGGCACCGCGGCAAGCGTCACGTCTTCTCCCGACGGCTCGACCGGCGCCCGCGACAGGATGAGCGCCGGGCGCTGCGGAACCGCGTCCGATCCGCGCATCTTCAGGAACGGATAGCGGGCGACGGCGCGCGCCGGGTGGTCGCGATCAAGGGCGAGCGTCGCCCACCACGGCCTTCCCGACCCCGTCAGATGATCGTCGTCGTCCACGATCACGCCGATGACGCCCGCATCCTCGGCGATCGCGGCAAGCGCCGCGTCGGCGTCGGGCACGGTCGAGATCGGCGTCGTCACCGAGAAATAATGTCGCCCATATTCGGCAAGCACCGCCTCGTCGGCACCGGTCATCAGCACCCGGAAGGGCGCCTGAAGCTGGGTGAAGCTGCCGATGATCTCGCGCCAGATGCGCTCCAGCGAGGCAATCGGAAAGTCGCCGGCATGGTCGGCGACGAGCCGGCGCAGCATTTCCGCCTCGCGCGCCGGACGCATGGCCATGGTGCCGCCCGGCTCGCCGACGCCCTTGGCCCGCTGCAGCATGTCGATCAGCTCGCCGCGCTGCATCAGCAGCCGGTGAATCTCGTCGTCCATCGCATCGATCTTGCGACGGATGTCGGCAATGCCGATGCCTTTCTCGGACATGGGTCCTTTTCCTGCTCGCGAGCCGCTTCGGTTCGCCTGCCGGCGCCTCGAAAAAACGCGGCGTATTCATACGGGTGCGCTCATCCAAAAGCAAAGAAAACGTTGACACGGCAGGGGTCCGGAACCTAGCTAAGGGCCGCCCCATGGCCGTTGCGACGGGTGTTCCGGCGCCGGCGGCGCGGCCATGCCGGCCGGCCGCGCCGATGGGTCAATAAGGTCACAAGACGGTCCGCGTCGCAGCGGGAGTTTGACAGCGTGTCCAGCCTTCAAGGCAAGACCAGATCCCGGCGCAGCAGCTCCGACAATCTGCCGGCGGCCGTGCGCGAGGCGGAAAAGCCGCATAGTAGGGTCGCTTGCTTCGGCGAGGACCAGCCCCTGCTGCTCGACTCCGGCCACGTGCTCAAGCCGCTGACCATCGCCTATCAGACCTACGGCACGCTCGATGAGCGGAAGGCCAACGCGGTGCTCGTTTGCCACGCGCTCTCCGGCGACCAGCACGTCGCCAACACCCATCCGGTTACCGGCAAGCCCGGCTGGTGGGAGATCATGGTCGGCCCCGGCAAGCCGATCGACACCGACCGGTATTTCGTCATCTGCGCCAACGTCGTCGGCGGCTGCATGGGCACCACCGGCCCGAGCTCGATCAATCCGGCGACCGGCCGGCCCTATGCGCTCGACCTGCCGGTGGTCACCGTCCGCGACATGGTCCGGGCCCAGGCCATGCTGCTCGATCATCTGGAAATCCGCGACCTGTTCTCGGTCACCGGCGGCTCGATGGGCGGCATGCAGGTGCTGCAATGGGCGGCGAGCTACCCGGAGCGCGTCTTTTCCGCCATTCCGATCGCCACCGCCGCCAAGCACTCATCGCAGAACATCGCCTTCCACGAGGTCGGCCGCCAGGCGGTGATGGCGGATCCCGAGTGGTGCAAGGGAAACTATATCCTCAAGCGCAAGAACCCGCGAAAAGGCCTGGCGGTGGCGCGCATGGCCGCCCACATCACCTACCTTTCCGAGGAGGCGCTGGCGCGCAAATTCGGCCGCAACCTCCAGGACCGGGACAATGTCACCTTCGGCTTCGACGCCGATTTCCAGGTCGAGAGCTATCTGCGCCATCAGGGCATGACCTTCGTCGACCGGTTCGACGCCAACGCCTATCTGTACATGACCCGGGCGATGGACTATTTCGACCTCGCCGCCGACTATGGCGACGTGCTGGCCAATGCGTTCGCCGGCACCAGGACCCGCTTCTGCATCGTCTCGTTCACCTCGGACTGGCTGTTTCCGACCGACGGCAACCGCCAGGTCGTGCACGCACTCAACGCCGCGGGCGCCAATGTCAGCTTCGTCGAGATCGAAAGCGACAAGGGCCACGATGCCTTCCTGCTCGAAGAGCCGGAGCTGTGGGCCACCATCCGCGGCTTTCTCGGGTCCTGCGGCCGGGTGCGCGGCCTGGCAGAGAAAGAGACGGCGGGGCGATGAACACGCCCGCCCGCGTCCGCGCGCGCGAGCAGAAGCGCGCCGACTTCCAGGTCATCGAAGCGCTGGTCGAGGACAGGGCCAAGGTGCTCGATATCGGCTGCGGCGACGGCGAGCTTCTCAAGCTCCTGGAGGAGACGCGTCGCGTCGACGGGCGCGGCATCGAGATCAGCCAGGCCGGCGTCAACCGCTGCGTCGCCAACGGCCTTTCGGTCATCCAGGGCGACGCCGACCGCGACCTTGTCGACTATCCGGACGACAGTTTCGACTATGTCATCCTCAGCCAGACCATCCAGGCCGTCCACCGCCCGCGCACCGTGCTGGCGCAGCTTCTGCGCATCGGCAAGCGGGCCATCGTCTCGCTGCCCAATTTCGCCCATTGGCGCATCCGCGTGCAGATACTCTCGCGCGGCCGCATGCCGGTGACCAACCGCCTGCCCTATAGCTGGTACGACACGCCCAACATCCATTATTGTACCATCCGCGACTTCGTCGAGCTGTGCCGCGAGATGGCCGTGCATATCGACCACAAGGCGGTGTTCGACGCCCGCGGCCGGCGGCTAGCCGACGGCGCGCCGCTTTTCTGGCTGAACATCTTCGGCGAGCAGGGTGTTTTTCTGCTGTCGCGCTAGGGTTTTTCCGGACATCCTCCTAGAGGGAGGATTCGGGACGGCGTCCGGTGGGATCGTCTTCGTTTGGCAGACGATCGCTCATGTGGATGGATTCGATCCGTTCGCTTCCCGCGCGTGCAACGGGAAGCGTCCTTAGACGACCGTCCGGCACGAAATCAAAGGAGGAACAGGGAATGGCGTTCATGCTCAAGATCCGCTGGGACATCAAGGATGGCAAGGTCGCCGACTTCAAGTCCAATCAGGAGGCGCTGTGCAAGGTCATGCACGAGCATCCGGGCGTCATCTGCTACCATGTCGACTACCCGTCCGAACGCGTCAGCGAATGGGTCGAAATCTACGCCAACGACGACACCTTCCGCGCCCACCTTGCGAACGAAAAGGGCAAGGCGCCGTTGGGCGCCATCATCGAAGCCTGCGATAAGATCACCTGCCGCTGCTTTGGCGACCCCGACGCAGCCTCGCGGGAAATTCTTGCCGGCTTCGGCAGCACATATCACCAGCCGGCCACGAATTCGTTTGCCCTCAATCCGCGGGCGGACAAGGATTCGCCGGTCTGAGCGGGCGCCATGGCCAAACCGATCCACATGATGGTCAGGGTCTTGGCCGAGGCGATATCGGTCGATTTCCACGACAAGGCGTTCGGCCTGAAGGTCGCCGGCCGGTTCGAAAAGCTGGGGCTTGAGCCCAACCCGATCAACGAGTTCCATCGCGACGGCGCGCCGATGGCGCGGCTCTTCGCGGTGCAGGACGCCGACTGCCACCAGATCGAGATGCTGCAGCGGCACGGCCGTTGCCGCTAGCCGTTACGGCCGAGCCGCCTCCGATTCCGCCTGGAAGGCGCGGGCATGCGGTCGCATGCCCGCCGGCGCCTCGCCTTGAGCCCGCGGCAATCGGCCGCACATCCGCGGTCTTACAAGGATCGGGCGCTCGATTGATTTGACTGGTCGCGGGCGTAGACTTGTTGGACGCACCAGCCGTCCGGGCATCTGCCGCCGAGGGCTGTTGTGGGGCCGGTTCTTACGGTGACGCCTCCGGCCTTTGCGCCGGCCGGCGGGCGGCAAGGAGAACTAGACCATGACCCCGACTCTATTCGAAATCAATATCGCCATGATCATGGTGGCCGCGAGTGTCGCCATGGTCGTGTGGTTTCAAGGATACCTGGCTACTGCCTCGGCCAGTCGCATGGCGCGCATGATGGCGCGCATCGGCATGGACCCGGCGATTGCGACCGGCGGCCGCCCGCAAAGCGCGGCGATCCTGAAACAGATGCGGCAGCGCTGCCGCAGGTGCCCGTCGGAGGATCTGTGCGACCGCTGGGTCGCCGGAACGGTCAAAGGCGGCAACAGCTTTTGCCCCAATGTCCGGGCCTTCGGCCTTTTCGCGAAAACCGCCCGCTGAACCGCTGGGCATCGCTCCCGAGAATGGCTTGAGGGCTCAGGCCGCCGCCGCCGATTCGAGCTCGAAGATCCGGGCGTGAGACCGCAGGCTCGGGGGCACGACGCCGAGTGCGCCCCGTCTGTCAATCGCTTCGACGATCGCCGGTTTGTAGCGGCGCGCGGCAAGGATGTTTATGGCGACCGTTTTCGGCCGTGGTTCGGGCCGGGCAAGCGCCGCTCATCGAATTGCGTAACTATCGGGCCACTGCCGGGGGACCTATCCCACTCTTCGGCATCGCCCCACTCGCCGGCGGCGCCAGCACCGGGCGCAGCGCCGGCCGCCGCAGCCTGCGCACCGGAACCGGCGCGTAGACCTCCTTCGTCGCCTCGACGATCCACACCCCTTCGAAACCCGGCAGCAGCACGGCGCCGATGCGCTCCAAAGCCGGCGCCGAGCGCAGCAGATAGCGCCGGCTCGACGGCGGCATGGCGAGCGCCCCCTCCCAGCCGAGCGGGCTGTACATGCCCTCCTTCAACAGGTCGGCGAGCTGGCCGCGGCTGAACGGGCGCCCATGGCCGAAGGGGGTCGTATCGACGCGCGCCCACAGGCCGCGGCGGTTGGGGACGACGGCGATCAGGCTTCCGCCCGGCGCCAGCACGCGCCATGCCTCGCGCAACAGTTCCTGCGGCGCCTCCGACATTTCCAAGGCATGGACGAGGAGCAGCCGCTCCACCGTGGAGTCGCCCAGCGGCAGATCGTATTCGTCGACCAGGGCGGCGCGATAGGGCGGCTCCTCGGGCCAGGCCACCACCCCCTGGGCGGCGGGCATGAGGGCGCCGAGGCGCTCGGCCTCGCCGGCATACACGCCAAGATAGGGCGGCGCGAAGCCGAGGCCCATCACCGTCTCGCCGCCGACATCCGGCCAGCGCGCGCGGATGCGCCGCGAGATGAGCCGACGGACCACCCGGCCGAGGCGCCCGAGGTAGAAATCGCGATAATATGCGGCATCGAGATACATGGGGGGCTGCGCCTTCTCCGGCCGCGGCCGGCTTGCCAGCAGAGTCTCGAATGATAGTTTGATCGGCGGCAAATCCAAGATCATAGACACCCAGCGGTGGAGGAGCGGGAGATGGCCAATCTCGAAATCCGGCAATTCATGTGCCTGAGCGACAATTTCGGCGTCCTGATCCACGCCCCCGAGGCCGGCCTCACCGCCTCCATCGACGCGCCGGAGGCCGGCCCCATCGAGACGGCGCTCGCCGATGCCGGCTGGCGGCTGACGCACATTCTCAACACCCACCATCACGGCGATCACACCGGCGCCAACCTTGAGCTGAAGGAGAAGACCGGCTGCGCCATCGTCGGCCCGCGCAATTCGCGCATCCCCGGCATCGATGTCGAGGTCGGCGACGGCGAAAGCTATGAATTCGGCGGCCATGTCGCGCGCATCATCGCCACCCCCGGCCACACCCTCGACCACATCGCCTACTGGTTCGAGGCGGACAGGATCGTCTTTGTCGGCGACACGCTGTTTGCGCTCGGCTGCGGGCGCGTCTTCGAGGGCACGCCGCCGCAAATGTGGCAATCGCTCAAGAAGCTGATGGCCCTGCCGCCCGACACCCGGGTCTATTGCGGCCACGAATACACGCTCGCCAACGCGAGATTCGCGCTCACCGTCGAGCCGCGGAACGAGGCCCTGAAGCGCCGCGCCGAGGCGATCGCCGCCTTGCGCGCCGACAACAGGCCGACCCTGCCGACGACCATCGGCGAGGAGCTTGAAACCAATCCGTTCCTGCGCGCGGAAAAGCCGGAATTGCAGGCGCAAGCCGGCCTGAGCGGGCGCAGCCCGGCGGACGTGTTTGCCGCCGTCCGCAAGCGCAAGGACAATTTCTAGAGCGGTTCCCGGCCGTGCCGCCGGCGAGCGGCGGCAGTGCCCGCCGGCGCCCTGCGGAGCGCGCGGCCCCTCGGCGCATGGACGCTCGTCGGCCGCGCCGTGGCGCCGGATCGATGCAGCAGAAGTCTGGCACCAGAGGGCAGGGCGCCGGGCGGCTAGTCGGCGGCCGGCGACCGTGCGCGCGCCGCGAGCAGGTCCTTGGCGGCGAGCGCGGCGCCGCCGGTGATCGCCAGACAGGCAATGGCGACGGTCCAGCTCGCAACCCCGAAGCCGGCCAGGATCAGGATCCCCGTCGACAGGAGCGGCGCCATATAGGCGCTGGCGCCGAGCACCGCGATGTCGCCATGCTTGACGCCATAGTCCCAGACGTAGAAGGCGATGCCGACCGGCCCGAGGCCGAGGCCGGCGACCGCGAGCCATTCGGTCGGGCGCGCGGGCCAGATCGTTTCCTCTACCATCAGGTGGCTCGCCGCGCTCAACAATGCGGTGAGCAGACAGAAACCGGCGACCGCGTCGCTCGGCACGCCCGCGAAGCGCCGCGACATGACCGAATAGACGGACCAGATCACGGCCGCCACGAGCGCTGCCGCATAACCCGGCGCATAGTCCGCCTTGATGCCGAGCCCCTCGCCGCCGGTGACGATCAGCACGGTGCCGAACAGCCCCAACAGGGCGCCGGCCACGTGGTGCCAGCCGAGCCGCTCGCCCGGCAGCGACGCCGCCATGAGCACGATCAGGAGCGGCCACAGATAGTTGATCAGTCCCGCCTCCACGGGCGGTGCCGACTTCAGGGCCGTGAAGTAGAAGAAATGGTAGCCGAACAGGCCGGCGACGCCGAGGAGCCAGGCGCCCGCCGGCGGCCGTGGACGGCCGCGCGCGCCGGCGCGGAACAGCCGGCTCAGGAACCCCGCCGCGGCGGCGATGGCAAAGCTCATGGCGGCGAGCTGAAACGGCGGCACCCGGCCGGAGGCGGCCGTCAGCAGGGCCAGCAGCGACCACATGAGCACGGCCGTAAAACCGATCAGCGTCGCGCGCGTTTTCGACAACCGCTCCCCCTGCGCCAGCCTAGCGATCACGACCTAGGCGAAAACAGGCGGCGGGTAAAGAGGGCCGGATCGGCCGGCGCCGGTCACAGGCCGGCCATGGCGCGGCTGATTTCCATGCTGCCGTCGACGATCATCTTGCCGGCGACATAGGCGATCAGGGCTAGGCCGAGATAGCCGAGCCAGCGGTGGCGCTGCAGCAACTGGGCGACCAGCGCCGCGCAGACGCCCATCAGAATGACCGACAGCGCAAGCCCGACGACGAGCGCCAGCATGTGCTCGCCGGCGGCGCCGGCCACCGCCAGCACATTGTCGAGCGACATCGACACGTCGGCGACCACGACCTGCCAGATCGCGGAGGCCACGCTCTTGTGCGGCACCGCCGCGACGACGGCTGCGCCCGCGGCGGCGCCTGTGGCGCCTGCGGCGCAGTCCACCCTCCCGAGGTCTCCTGAGTACAGTCCGGCCGCGGCATCCTGGGCCCGCTGCTCGCGCAACTCGCGATAGAGCTTCCAGCAAACCCAAAGCAGAAGGATGCCGCCGGCGAGCGTCAGACCGATGATGGCGAGGAGCTGGGTGGTAACGGCGGCAAAGGCGATGCGCAGAAATACCGCCCCCATGATGCCGAAGAAGATGACCTTGCCGCGTTGTCCGGGCGCGACGCCGCACGCCGCCACGCCGACGACGATGGCGTTGTCGCCCGCCAGCACCAGGTCGATGGACACCACCTGGACCATGGCGAGAAGCTCGGAATGTAGAAGGTCGGTGGGCAAGGGCAATCACGCACTTCCCGCGGATCGGCGCCGCCCATATGTGGGATCGCCGGTCGCGCTCGGCAAGACGGCGGGCGGGAAAACTGCGAAATATATCCGGCGATTAGGCAAGGCTTTGGCGGTGCGGCAGGGCGACATCAGACCATGATCTGGCCGCCATTGACGGTCAGCGTCGAACCGGTGATCCAGCCGGCCTCGTCGGAGGCCAGAAACACGACGCAGCGGGCCACTTCCTCGGCCTCGCCGAGGCGGCCGGCGGGGATCTGCGGCAGGATGATCGTTTCCATCACCTTTTTCGGCACGGCTCTCACCATTTCGGTGGCGATATAGCCCGGCGCCACCACATTGGCGGTGACGCCCTTGGCCGCGCCCTCCTGGGCCAGCGCCTTGGTGAAGCCGATGACGCCCGCCTTGGCCGCCGAATAGTTGGTCTGGCCCAGCTGCCCCTTCTGGCCATTCACCGAGGAGATGGTGATGACCCGCCCGAAGCCGCGCGCGCGCATGCCCTCGATCACCGGCCGGGTCATGTTGAACACGGAATCGAGATTGGTGCGGATGACGTCGCCCCAGCTCTTCAGGCTCATCCGGTGCAGCATGCCGTCGCGGGTGATGCCGGCATTGTTGACCAGGATGTCGACCGGCCCGAGGTCGCGCTCGACCCCAGCGACGCCCTTGCCGCACGCCTCGTAGTCGCCGACGTCCCACTTATAGACGGCAATGCCGGTCTCCTCCTTGAAGGCCTTCGCCGCCGCGTCGTTGCCGGCGTAACTGGCCGCGACCTTGCAGCCGGCCTCATTCAGCGCCCTGGAAATGGCGCCGCCGATGCCGCGCGTTCCTCCGGTAACGATCGCGACCCGCGCCATGGCTCAGTCGCGCTCCGCGCACCTGGCGATGCCCGTGCCGGCGATATTCACAACTGCATCTTCCCTCACGGAGGCGCTACTCCGGTTCGCCTGCTCCGCCGATCATTGCGACACCGGCGGGTGTGCTGTCAATCGGCGGGCGGCGAACATTTACCGATCCCGGCTCCGTTCCGCCGCTGGCCCGCAATGCAGCGGAAGTTTCGCTGCCGTGCACAAAAAAAGTGGCACCGGCAATACATATTTCGTATCGTAGGGATCAAGACAAGCTCATGCCGAGCCGCGAGGCGCGCGGTTTTTGCGGCAAGAATGAGGAATGCCCCGTGCAGCACCCGAAAGACACCGCTGAGCCCGTGGTTATCAAGAAATACGCCAACCGGCGGCTCTACAATACCGATTCGAGCACTTACGTGACCCTCGACGACCTCGCGGAAATGGTCAAATCCGGCCGCGATTTCGTCGTCTACGACGCCAAGAGCGGCGCCGACATCACCCGTTCGGTTCTCGCCCAGATCATCTTCGAGCAGGAAGGCAAGGGGCCGCATCTGTTGCCGATCCGCTTCCTGCGCCAGCTTATCCGCTTCTATGACGACAATATGCAGAAGCTGGTGCCGAGCTACCTCGAGTTCAGCCTGGAATCGCTCGCCAAGGAACAGGAGAAGTTCCAGCGCCAGATGGCCAAGGCGTGGGGCGTGCCCGGCTTCGACGCCCTGCAGGAGCAGGTGCAGCGCAACCTCGCCGTGTTCGAAAAGGCGCTCGGCGTCTTCTACCCGTTCACGGCCGAGAAGCCCGGCGCCGACACCGCCGGCGCCGCCCCCAAGGCCGAGCGCGGCAAGGCGGAGGCGTCGGGGGAGAACGAGATCGAGGCGCTGAAGCGCCAGCTCGGCGACATGCAGTCGAAGCTGGAGACGCTGTCGCGCAAATAGGGTCCGCCGCGCCGCTCTAGAAACCGAGGGCGCAGCCGTCCTTGCGCGGGTCCGAGCCGCCGATCAAGAGGCCGCGCTCCCAGTCGATCATGATGCCCTGGCCGCCGCCCCACGGCCTGTCGACGACGAAGACGTCGTGTCCCTTGGCGGCGAGCGCCGCGCGCGCCGCTTCCGGAATGCCGCGCTCGAGGCCGAGCCGTCCGTCTGCGAAGAACAGGCGCGGCGCGTCGATCGCCTGCTGGATGTCCATGACGTAGTCGTAGACGTTGGTTGCGACGTGCACGTGGCCGACCGGCTGGTAGGCGGCGCCCATGACGCCGTAGGCGAGCTCGACGCGGCCGTCGCGCATGGTCATGGCCGGAATGAGGGTATGCATCGGCCGCTTGTTCGGGGCGATGCAATTGGGATGCTCCGGGTCAAGCGAAAAGGCCGAGCCGCGGCTTTGATAGAGGACGCCGGTCGCCGGATCGCAGATGCCCGAGCCGAAAGTATGAAACAGCGAGTTGATGAAGGAGACCGCCATGCGGTCGGTGTCGACGACGCTGAGATAGACGGTGTCGGAGCCTACCGGCACGCGGACCGGGCCGAGATCGGCGCTGCACCGCTCCATGTCGATATGGGCCGCGAGATCGCGGCCGAGGCGCTTGTCGAGGATCTCGGCGACGCTGGCCCGCATCGCCTCGGGGTCGGCGATCATCTGGTCGCGGAAGCGGTAGGCGCTGCGCATCGCCTCCATCTCCAGATGCAGCCGCTCCGCGCCCATGGGCACGAGCGCGGCAAGGTCGAAATTCTCCAGAATGTTGAGCATCAGCTGCGCGGTGATCCCCTGGGTGTTGGGCGGCATCTCGACCATGTCGACGCCGCGATAGGGGTTGATCACCGGCTTGACCGGGCTTGCCGTCGTCGCCGCGAAATCGTCGAGCGTGTGCAGGCCGCCGAGGGAATTGAGATGGCGCACCAGCGCCTCGGCGATCTCGCCCTTATAAAAGGCGTCGCGGCCCTTTTTGGCGATCGTCCTCAGGGTCTTGGCGAGTGCCGGCAGGCGGACCCGGTCGCCCGCCGCATAGGGCTTGCCGTCCTTGAGGTAGAACTGCCGCGCGCCCGGGTCCCGCGCCAGCTTCTCGGCCCCTCGGCGCCAGTCGAAGCCAACCCGCGGGGCGACGAAAAAGCCGTCCTCGGCGAGCCGGATCGCCGGCGCCAGCGCCTTATCGAGGCCGATGGAGCCCGCCTCGGCGAGCAGCCGGTCCCAGGCGTCGACCGCGCCCGGCACCGTCACCGCGTGAACGCTTTCCCGATCGATCGCTTCGATCCCATGCAGTTGATACCATTGCGGGGTCGCCGCCGCCGGCGCCCGGCCGGAGCCGTTGATGCCGGTGGGCGCCTTGTCCCTGCGGGCGACAATGGCGAAGCAGTCGCCGCCGATCCCGGTCATCTGCGGCTCGACCACGGCCAGCACCGCCGCGGCGGTGACGGCGGCATCGACGGCGTTGCCGCCGCCGCGCAGCATGGCAATCGCCGCCTCGCTCGCCAGCGGGTGGGACGTCGCGCACATGGCGTTGCCGGCAAGGACCGGCGAGCGGCCGGGCAGTTGGAAATCGCGACCGGTCATCTCGGTCCGTTTCTGCGACCGGAGCGCGCGCAAGCGGGACCGGCGCCGGGTTTCAATAGCTGCCCGGCGGATAATGATCGACGGCGAAGTCGCGCCGCGCCGCGCGGATGGTGACCGAATAGCCGGCAACGACGTCGATAAGCGCGATCGCGGTCATCAGGAAATAGACCGATGTCGCGGCCTGCGGAACGACCAGGAACTCGACCAGGCAGACGATGAAGACGAGGGTCGACATGGCGTGATCGAAGACCGAGCCGAACCCGGTGCGCGTCGCCTTGAGGATTTCGACGAACAGCAGGAGCAGGGCCACGGTGATGAACAGATCCTCGACCGTCAGGACCCAGCGCGCGCCTGACACCATGTTGACCCCGATCACCTCGCGCGACCAGACGATTTCGGTCACGAAGGTCAGGACGTTGTAAGCGATCAAAGGCAGGACAAGCAGTGGAATGCCGAGCAACATGACCGTTCCCCCGTACGCACAATTGCGGGAGTCGTGAACTATACGCCGTTATTGTGGGGCGGCAACTGCCGGACCTGGCGCGGTCAGGCTTCTTCTTTCCGCTTGAGCACCTGGCGGCCGCGATACATGCCGGTCTTCAGGTCGATATGGTGCGGCCGGCGATATTCGCCGCTGTCCTTGTCCTCGACATAGGTCGGGTCCTTGAGGGCGTCCGCCGAGCGGCGGAATCCGCGCTTCATGCGCGATGTTTTTCTCTTTGGCACCGCCATCGGCGTGGCTCCATCAATGCAAGCTGCGAAACGGATTGGGGCGCTTCCGCGCGCCGGGCCGTCTTATACCGAAGACCGTTCGTTGTGGCTAGAGCGGTTCATGGTTATAGGGAACCGATTTGATGGGCCAAATCGGCTCCCTATAACCATGAACCGCTCTAGTCTTGCTCCGGCCAATCGCGGATGTCGACGAAATGGCCGGCAATGGCGGCGGCGGCCGCCATCACCGGGGAGACCAGGTGCGAGCGGCCCTTATAGCCCTGGCGGCCCTCGAAATTGCGGTTAGACGTCGAGGCGCAGCGCTCGCCGGGGGCAAGCTTGTCGGCGTTCATGGCCAGGCACATGGAACAGCCGGGCTCGCGCCACTCGAAGCCAGCCGCCTTGAACACCTTGTCGAGGCCCTCGGCCTCGGCTTGCTCCTTGACCAGGCCCGAGCCCGGCACGATCATCGCGTTGACGCTTTCCGCCACATGGTGGCCGTCGACCACCTCGGCCGCGGCGCGCAAATCCTCGATGCGGCCATTGGTGCACGAGCCGATGAACACCCGGTCGACGGCGATGTCGGTCATCCGGATGCCCGGCTTGAGCCCCATATAGTCCAGCGAACGCTGCATGGCGCGGCGCCGGCCCTCGTCCTTGACGGCCGCCGGGTCGGGAACCTCGCCGGTGACCGCGACCACGTCCTGCGGGCTCGTGCCCCAGGTGACGAGCGGCGGCAGGCTTGCCGCGTCGAGCTTTACCTCGCGGTCGAAATGCGCGCCCTCGTCCGACTTCAGCGTCGGCCAATAGGCGACCGCCTTGTCCCAGTCGGCGCCCTTGGGCGCGCGCGGGCGGCCCTTGAGATAGGCGAAGGTCGTCTCGTCCGGCGCTATCATGCCGGCCCGCGCGCCTGCCTCGATCGACATGTTGCACAGCGTCATGCGCCCTTCCATGGACAGCGCCCGGATCGCCTCGCCCGCATACTCGATGACGTGGCCGGTGCCGCCGGCGGTGCCGATCTCGCCGATGATGGCGAGGATGATGTCCTTGGCGGTGACGTGGGCGGGCAGCGCGCCGTCGACGGTGACGCGCATGTTCTTGGCCTTTTTCTGGATCAGTGTCTGGGTCGCCAGCACGTGCTCGACTTCGGAGGTGCCGATGCCGTTGGCGAGCGCGCCGAAGGCGCCGTGGGTCGCGGTGTGGCTGTCGCCGCAGACGATGGTCGTTCCCGGCAGGGTGAAGCCCTGCTCCGGGCCGATGATGTGGACGATGCCCTGGCGCTTGTCCATCTCGTTGAAATAGTCAATGCCGAACTCGGCGGCGTTCTTTTCCAGGGTCTTGACCTGCAGCGCGCTTTCCGGATCGTCGATGCCGTGGCTGCGGTCGGTGGTCGGCACGTTATGGTCGACGACGGCGAGCGTCTTTTCCGGCGCGCGGACGCGGCGGTTCGACAGGCGCAGTCCCTCGAAGGCCTGCGGGCTCGTCACCTCGTGCACCAGGTGGCGGTCGATATAGATCAGGCAGGTGCCGTCGTCTGCCTCATGAACGAGGTGCTCGTCCCAGATCTTGTCGTAAAGCGTCTTCGGCGCGCTCATCTTTTTCGTTACTCGTCCTCATCGCCAATGCTGCGGCTGATATGGGGCAAATGCTCACGATTGGTCAAGTCGCCGCGCACCGTTGGCCACGGCGCGCACTCAAACCCTCTCAGCATGTCGTCACCCGGCTTGACCGGGTGACCCCGTATCCTCGGAGATCAAATCCAAATACTCGGAGGCTACTGGATTGTCCGCTTTCGCGGACAATGACAAGAGGAACGGTGAACGAAAAGGGCGGCATGGCACAGCCCCGTGACCAATTCACTCCGGAAAACCGCCCTATTCCGTCTTGGCGGGTTCTTCGGCACGGGCTTTCTTGCCCTTGGCGGCGGCGGCTTCCGCGGCGGCGGCCTCGGCCTCCGCCTCGGCTGCTGCTTGCACCAATGCGGCGGCCTTTTCGGCGGCGGCTTCCGCCTTGGCCTCGGCCGCGGCCCTGCGCTCGGCGTCGATCAGACGCCTAGTGCGCACGTCGGTCGCCTCGGCGATGCGCGCCGACTTGCCGCGCCGCGCGCGCAGATAATAGAGCTTGGCGCGGCGCACCCGTCCGCGGCGCACCACCTCGATCGACTCGATTGCCGGCGAATGGACCGGAAACACGCGCTCGACCCCTTCGCCGAAGGAGATCTTGCGCACCGTGAAGCTCTCGTTGATGCCCTTGCCGGAGCGGGCGATGCACAGCCCTTCATAGGCCTGCACGCGGGTGCGCTCGCCTTCGGTCACCTTGACGTTGACCTTGACCGTGTCGCCGGGGCGGAACTCGGGAACCGGGCGCTTCGCCTCGAGGGCGGCTGCCGCTTCCTTCTCCAGCTCCTCGATGATGTTCATGGCTCAACTCCCTTCTTGCTTGATCGCCGGTTTTTGCGGAGTGCAGAGGAGCGGCGCTCAGCGCGGCTCATGCGGACCCGTGCGGGCCTGAGACGTCGGCCGGTTCATTACTGCAAAAGCCGGACTTTGTCGATATGGGGGAGGGGCGGTAGTCGGGGAGCGAATGCCGTTGCCGCCGATATTTCCGTTCGCCGGGATTAAACCCGCCGCCCGGACGTTCATGGGAGTATCGGTACCGAACCCATGAAGGGAGGATCCTCATGTTACGCAAGACACTGTTGGCCGGCGCGGCGCTCGCGCTCTTCGCCACCCCGGCTTTGGCGTTCCACTGCCCCATGGATGCCGCCGCCATCGACGCCGGTCTCGCCAAGGCCAGTCTGACCGATGCGCAGAAGGCCGAGATCACGGCGTTGAAGGACAAGGGCATGGCCGAGCACAGTTCCGGCAATCATGACGAGGCGCAAAAGAGCCTGGCCGAGGCCATGCGCAAGCTTTTGAACGACATGTAGGCAACACGGTTACGTCGTCATGGTAAGAGTCGATGTGAGTAACCCAGGGGCGGCGGCCGTGGCCGCCGCCCCTTCGAGACGGGGGACGAATTGGACCGCAAGGCGGCGATCGCGCAGGAACTGCCGCGCCTGAGGCGCTATGCGCGCGCCCTTGTGCGCGACCCGGGCGAGGCCGACGACCTGGTCCAGGACTGCATCGCCCGGGCGCTGGAAAGGATTGCCCAGTGGCGAGAGGGCGAGGAGCCGCGGCGCTGGCTGTTTGCGATCATGCACAACCTCTTTATCGACCAGGGCCGGGCGCGCCGGCGCCGCACCGAGATGGCGCAGGTGACCGCGATCTCCGCCGCCGAGGCGTTCGACCCGCCGCGGCAGCTCGACCGCCTCCACGTCGCCGACGTCCTCGACGCGCTCGAGGCGCTGCCGGACGACCGGCGCGAGGCGCTCGTCCTGGTCGGGGTCGAGGGCATGAGCTACCGGGACGCCGCCGCCGTTCTCGGCGTGCCGGTCGGCACCTTGATGTCGCGGCTTGGCCGCGGCCGGGCGCAATTGCGCGAGCTCATCGGCGAAAACGCCCGCCGGCCCGGACAATTGAGGAGCGTTGAATAATGCCCAGGCGCAATTTCGGAGATGCCGATCTCAACGCTTATCTCGACGGCGAGATGCCGGTCGAGGAGCAGGCCGAATTCGAGGCGTGGCTGAGGGAGAACCCGGCCGAGCGCCAGCGGCTCGCCGCCTGCCGGGCGGATCTGCGCCGGCTGCAGGAGGCGCTCGACCCGGTGCTCGAGGAGGCGGTGCCGGAAAGCATGCTGGCGGCGCTCAACGGTTCGCGGCGGCGGGCGCGGCTCGCCTGGTGGCAGGCCGCCGCCGCCATCGTCATTTTCGCCGCCGGCGGGGCGGCCGGCTGGTCGGTCGCGCAATTTGCCGGGCCGGCCCCGGCGATGGCCGAAGGCACGGCCGAGCGGGCGCTGACCGCTCACAGGGTCTATGTCGCCGAGGTGCTGCACCCGGTCGAGGTCGGCGCCGACCAGAAGGCGCATCTGGTGAGCTGGCTGTCGAAGCGGCTCGGCCACCGGCTCGCCGCGCCGACCTTGAGCGAAGCCGGCTTCAACCTCATCGGCGGCCGGCTCCTGCCGGGCAGCGACGGCGCTGCGGCGCAGCTCATGTACGAGGATCACCGGGGCGAGCGGGTGACGCTCTATATCGCCGTCAATCCCGAGAACGCCAAGACCGCGTTCCGGCTCGCCCGGCACGGCTCGACCGAAACCTTCTACTGGCTCGACGGACCGCTGGGCTATGCGCTCGCCGGCGATATCGGCGAGGAGCGGCTGCTGCGTCTTGCCCAGATCGTCTATGGCGAGCTGATCGGCCAGGAGCCGGGCTAGAGCATGTTCCGCAAAAGTGGGAACCGGTTTTGCGAGAAGAGCGGGCTCAACCAAAAGAGCATGTTCCGCAAAAGTGGGAACCGGTTTTGCGAGAAGAGCAGGCTCAACCAAAAGAGCATGTTCCGCAAAAGTGGGAACCGGTTTTGCGACAAGAACAGGCTCAACCA
>JAUYJB010000111.1 GCA_030688605.1 Hyphomicrobiales bacterium | reverse complement strand
GCTATTGGCCGCTCTCGCCACTGCGGCTGTTACTGCGCTCGTCACTGTGATTCGAGGCGAGATTCGATAAATGTCATTTGGCTCGGCTGTGGCTTAAGGTCGGACTGGCGAACTCAGCTACGGTTTTGAAGCCGCTTCGCGTTGTCGATTCCCCCGGGGTTTTGCGCAGCACGTCCATATTGCCACAGTTTCTATCTCGGCGCGCAGCACGAACGGGCGCCGATTAAGTTCGTTCATCGGCGTGTACCGGTTCGAATTGCCAAAGCGCAGCCTTCGGCCGCAACCAAAGGGGAAAGTAAGGCATTGCTCCAGGCCGTATATTGGCGGGTTGTATTCGCCTCGCCACTTGGTTCCAGGAGCAATGCCATGAAGCGTTTTTTGCGACAACACGCCGACCAGATCCGTGGAGTGCTCAGCGGTTTCGATCGGCTGCGATTTCGGGGCACGCTGCGGTGGTTGGCGTACCCGGCCGGTATGCGTTCGTTTCTGTCGTGCCTGGGTGTCTTTCTGAAGGACTTCAAGACCTATGTCCAGGGGGTCACGGATCAGATTCGCGACGCCGCGGAACAGCTGGCCCGGGCCGAAGGCCGGCGAGTCATCTATCTCAACAGCTCGGCCATCTCGAAGGAAGAGCTGGCACGCGAGATTGCCCAGCGCGACGGCATTGGCGAAGGCCTGGTGTGCGTGTTCAGCGCCGTCGAGCCGTGCTTCTCGTACGAGCTCCACCGCAACCGGGAGTCGCGGCTGCTGGAGTTGCGCGGCCGTCCCCAGAAATGCCTGCACTATTACTTCTATTTCCAGGACCGGAAGTTCGGCTTCATGCATGTCCGTTTGCAGACCTGGTTCCCGCTCACCGTGCACGTCGCCATCAATGGACGCGAGTGGCTCTCCCGTCAGCTTGACGCAGCCGGCATCGGCTATCGGCGGTACGACAACTGTTTCCTTGAAGTCGCCGACCTCGGGCAGGCTCAACAGCTCGGCAACTCGCAACTTGCAACCCGTTGGCAGGCGGTCTTCAACCAGCTCGTGGAGCGGGTCCATCCCACCCATCGCCAGATCGTCTACCACGGCGAGCCCGTGGCTTACTATTGGTCGTTGGAGCAGAGCGAATGGGCCACCGATATCATGTTCCGCTCGCCCGCCGACTTGGCCGAGCTCTATCCCCACCTGCTGCGGCGCGGCTTGCACGACTTCTCCAGCCCCGAGGTGATGCGGTTCCTGGGGCGGAAGACGCCGCTCCACGGCGGCGTGAACGGCAACTTCGCCGGGGACGTGGTCAGCGACGTCGCGCGGCGGGCTGACCATTTGCGAATCAAGCACCGCTTGGACCGCAACTGGATCAAGATGTATGACAAGCAGGGCTCGGTGCTGCGCGTGGAGACCACTCTCAACGACGTCCGCGGCATGAAGGTCTTCCGCCACGCCGAAGGGGACCCTGCCGGAACGCGCTGCTGGCGATCGCTGCGTAAAGGAGTGGCCGATGTCCGGCGGCGGGCTCACCTGAGCGATGCCGCCAACAAGCGGTATCTCGACGCCCTGGCGGACGTCGAGGCCACTGAGCCGCTCGCGAAACTGACCGAAGCGATCTGCCGGCCCACCCAGTGGAATGGCAAACGGGTGCGGGCCTTGCAGCCTTGGTCTCCCCTGGACGCGGGACTTCTGGCCGCAGTCCATCGGCCCGAGTTCACGCTGCAGGGCTTCCGCAACCGCGATCTGCGGCCGCTCTTGTTCGGCCCCGGCCAGGTCTCTCCCCAAGAAACTCGCCGCCAGTCGGCCAAAATCACGCGGCAGTTGCGTATGCTCCGCGCTCACGGCTTGATCCTCAAGGTTCCCCACACGCATCGCTACCAACTCACGGCACGTGGCCAGAAAATCCTCGCCGCGCTGCAAGCTGCCCACCAAGCCAATGCCGAACAGTTGGCCAAGCTCGCCGCCTGAACACACGCTCCCCGTTCAAATCTTCGCCCCCTTCCAAGAAGTGAACGGTTATTGGTAAAGAGCGGGCGAACTGCTCGTGCGAAAACGGGCGTATGAACAGTACCTGCTGTCGCATTTGCAGTTTTTGGCTACAGAGGGCAGCGGGTGGTGAACCCGGCCGCTCGTGTTTGCGTTGTCGCCCACTTCTCCAAAAAAAGAAATGAAGGGCCCTCAGTCCAGCGATCGTGGGGCTTATGGCGCTTCCCTCGCTGGGTTGCGCTGTAATGGCTTGCGCACGATCTCTTTCCAACCGCTGAACGTATATGCCGAGATTCCATGGAGGTCGTGGGGCACACCCGGTGAGGCTTTGACGCGCTTCCCAGTCGCGAGCGGAAGCATTGCGTGGCCTGGCCGAAGTCTATCCCACGGCGAGCGCTACGGCGGCTACGATCACCGGTCATTTCTAGTGTGTGTACATTAGCACACTAGGTGGCCGAAAACAAGGAAATAGTTTTGAGATTTTTCGGGTGGCCAGGAATCGGGGATGATCAAAAAAGGAAGAGGACATTGTACTTTTTGCAAAAA
>JAUYJB010000110.1 GCA_030688605.1 Hyphomicrobiales bacterium | reverse complement strand
CTCATGGTTTCCTCCGACATGGCCTCTAAGAGACCGGGGAAGTGTTCGCGGAGACTCATTTCACCGGCTCCATTTCCTCCTCCTTCTCCAGAAGGTTCGCCAAAGCTACGACTGGCGTTCGCCCGTAGCCTATTAAATCGCCCGGCTCGTAATCGCTCCTGGTCGCATGCCAGTCGTAATTCCGGTCGGGAATCGGCGGCTGGGCGAACGTTAGGTTGATGTCTCGGATGATTTTCACTTTGGCGTTCATTCCTTGTCCCGCTCTGCGATCATGGCGTCGGCTATCGCGTACGCTCGCCTCCCGATTTCTCCACCGTCTTGCTTGCTCGGCCATTGAGCGGTGCTGCACATTCCTTGCATGCAGGCCGCCGCGAAGTAATCGCGCAGCGTCAGCCCTGTATGAATTCCTGAAGATGGACCTGTCTGCTTTCCTTGCTGGCCGTCCGTGGTATACGTCAACTCGCAGGGGAACGCTGGCCCGCCGTCGTTCTTCATACGGTTCTCGCTTTCTTCGGCTTAATCACGGACACCTTCGCCTCGACCTCGCGCGCGTTGCGGCGTGCTGCGGCTGCGCGTGCGCGCACAAGGCGCTTGTAGACTTCCATGCGGCCGGTGAGATACCCGGGTTCGCGGCTCTCGGTGGCCGTGCGGTACCGTCCCCTGAATTTATCGGTGTAGCGGATCATTTGGTGCGGCCTCCTACACTGTCCCTCGGATCGAAGTCGGGCTTGGGCTTCCCGGCTTTCCCGGCGTCGTGCCCTGCTTCCCATGCCTTGGTGCTGCGCTCGGAGCGGAAGTGGCTGAAGTGGCAGTTGAGCGTGTTCGGTCCCTCGACAGCGGAATCCCAGCCAGCCTCCCAATCGAAAACCTCCTGCGTGGTGTACGGCGGCTCGCCATTCATGGCCTTCCCCCCGTTCCGTCTGTCGCCAACCTCACCCCAGTAGCGGCCATTGCCCCTAGGGGGTCCGGACTCCCCAGCCGCAGGTTTGCAGTAAGCGGATTTCGCTCGTTGTAATGGAAGCGCTTCACTTGATCCGCTCCCTGAGTTGCGCGGCCACGCGCTGCGCGGTTGCGCTGTGCCATGCACGGTGCCACTGCTCGTAATCCTCACTCCCTGGCCGATAGGGGTTCAGCGCTGAGGCGAGCCCCATGCGGCCAGCGCGCGCGCCCTCGATCTGCGCCTCATGCAGCGCGTAGTGCTCGCGGGCGGCGTCCATTTCGTCGATCAGCATGGCTTTCGGCGTCGGGATGGAGGGCATCAGGTCTCCTGCCTCATCCTGAGTAACCGGCGTGCCTTGGAGCGCGACGCCTTGATCTGTTTGGCATGACGCAGGCAGTAGAACAGTGAGCCGATGAGCACGCTGGCGCGCCGCCCGCAGACACATAGCGCCCTCGATTTGCGAGGTAGGCTCACGAAATCCTCCGCTTCGTGATCTCGCTGTCCTCGGCAATCGCGGCCATGAAGCACAGGGCAAGGACGCGCCATGCTTTTCGTTCAGCATAGGCAAGACCTGTACCATGCAGCCAGTGCTCGGCAGAACTGGCGGATTCAACGGGCTTAAAAAGATCGGCATACGGATCGACGATGAATGACCATTCCTCAGGACTCCAGTCATCGCCATACGCCGTAGAAGCCACTGCTCGACACGAATAGATTTCCTCATTCCTGTCGATTAACTCCGCTGCCTTCCGGTAAATCTCGCTCAACGGCTTCACGAAATCCTCCGCTTCGTGAGCCATCGGCAGACGCCGTAGCTGTAGGCGATGAAGAACATCACCCCGAGCACGAAGCCGCAGCCGAGACCGACGAAGAATCCCAAGACGGCGGCAGAGGTCATGGCGAGAACTTCTCGACAATGGCACCCCGACCATTCATCGGTGTGAAGCGGCTCTTTGTCTTGTCCGATTCCTTGCCGCCGCGGAATGAGGCCCCGAAGCGCGACGGCTTGGCGATCACGAGCACTGGACCGCCGTTTAACGTGAACTCGCGCTTGCCGATGCGCTCATAGCCCTTCGCTTGCAGGTGGCGGCAATAGCACCGGAACGCTTCCTCGTTGGTCGAGTGAAGTTTCCCTGACCCCTTGTTCTTCGAGCTATCAGGAGTCCACGCCGCGTTCAGCGTCATCAACTGGCCGCTGCAATCGTCCCAAGGAACTCCGCAATACACTTTCCGGCTCATACCCGCGCTCCATGGCTGCGGGCGTCCTCCCCGAGCGAGCGCAGGAGGGCGCGGCGACGCTCCAGCACGGTTTTTGCTGACTCCGGGTAGTGGCGCTCCATCGTTTGCAGATCACTGATCGAATCGCGCAGCGCCTCGACCAGCTTCGCGCGGTCGGCCCGCAGGCGCTTGCACTCGGCGAGCAGGGCGTCGAATTGCTCGACTGCGCGGAGCATCTGCCCGACACCGGGTTGCGCTCCGTCACGGACGTTGATAGCCAATTCACGCGCATGGCTGCGCTCGAACTGCGCGAGGTCCAGCGGCGTTACTTCGTTTTGCCCTACGGTCCGGTCAGGGCTCATACCCGCGCTCCATGGCTGCGGGCGGCTTCCTCGAGCGAGCGCAGGGCGGCGCGGTGTGTGATTAGTTCCGGCGCGGGTTGCTCGCCACCATGACGGGCGCAACGCCCTTGACTTAGCGCGTCGCGCTGGCAACGAACGTCATGACCATTACGGCGCATGATTACTTCGCACTGCGGCAGCGCCGTTGCGTGCGCTTCGTTTTGCCCTACGGTCCGGTTCACGGTGCCCCCTGTTTGCCGCCCTTGAGCGGGCGGGTTAGGCTGAAGTCTGCCTTAGCCTCAAGCATATGTCAAGCATGGCGTTTTGTGGCGGTGCGGCATGGCTGCTTGACCTTAGCCGAAACTGCGCCTAGTATTATTCGTTATGGCACGTAGGAATGGCAAATCCAAGGCCCAGCGCTGGGGCCGCAAGGGCGGTTTGATCGGCGGGCCGCGCAGGGCATTGTCTCTGTCACCTGTGCAACGAGAAGAAATTGCGCGCAAGGCTGCGCTGATTCGGTGGTCGCGGACGCGGCGCCTCGGGCTGACAAAACCGCAATGACGAAGCCAAAGCGCGGATGGCACCGTG
>JAUYJB010000109.1 GCA_030688605.1 Hyphomicrobiales bacterium | reverse complement strand
ATGGAGGTGCCGACGTGAACTGCGGCAGGTGCGGGGTGGAGGCGCGGGTGGTGGACGTGGGCTCTGCGTCGGGGCGCAAGTTGTTTCGCTGCCCGGCGTGCGGTGTGCAGTGGCGCGAGAAGAACGCTGCCGCCGCGGCGCTCGGGGGGCGGGCGCGGGCGGACAACCTTTCCGCGCAGGAGCTGAGCGCGCAAGGCGCAGACGCCGCTTCCGCCCGCTGGGCAAAGCAAAAAGGTCGCCAAATTCTCGACGGCGCACGCGGCATTTTGAACGGTAAAGCCTTCAAAGAGGATGCGTAGCGCTACGCATTTTGCTTTTCCGTTTTGTTGGGCAATAATTGCAGCATGCCCTATGCTTCTGGTCAATTTCCTTCATCTTGGAAGAACCTTCCGGGCGGCGTGCGCGCCGAAGCCGTCAAGATCCTGAACGCTCTGCTCAAAGACGGCATGGACGAGAGCAAGGCGATTCCGATCGCTCTTTCCAGGGCGCGTGAATACGTGAAGAATCATGCTGAGGAAGACGGGGTCTGGCGCACGGTGAATGGGAGAAAGATTTTCATCGCGAAGGGCGAAGACGCAAAAACGGCGATGGAAAAATCCTTGACCGGGGATCGCGCACAGACCAAGGAGGCACATCGCCGGGCGATGAGTTACCACGCCAATATGGCCAAGCGCGCTGCACAGCAGGGTGATAAAAAGACTGCCGCAGCGCATGAACGAGCGATTGGTGCACACGCCGATGCTGTTGATAAAGGCGACAAGTCGTCTTCAATCAAGGCAAATCTCGAATCCGACCGCGCTCACAACCCGAAGGAATACGCCATGGCGATGATGACAAAAATGGAGATGATGGCCAAGTGCAAGAAGGACCATCCGGATTGGACTCCCACGCAGCACGAGGCTTGGGTCGAGAAGGAAATGGCGAAGTCCAGCGAGTACACCAACGTCGTCCGCGGCATCGAGATCTTCGCCGCAGGCACCCACAATGGCGACACCTACACGGAGGCGGACCTGGATGAGATGGTTGCTGCGCACACCGCGCTCGACTTTCGGCCGGCTATCAAGATCGGCCACACAAAGGACACTACCGGGGCACCTGCGTACGGCTGGGTACAGAACCTGCGGCGCGTGGGTCAGAAACTGGTCGCAGATTTTACGGACATGCACGACTCCGTGGTCGAGGCCCTGCGCAAGCGCAGCTACGATCGGGTTTCGTCTGAGGTGTATTTCAACCTGAACCGTGGCGGCAAGCAGTTCCGCCGCGCGCTGAAGGCGGTGGCGCTGCTCGGAGCCGAGGTGCCGGCTGTGGCCGGGTTGACGCCGCTGCACAAGATGGAGTTCGCTGCTGACGGCGAATACGAGAAATTCACGGCGCACGAGGACGCGCTCTACGTGTCGCCGCAGGCGGTGTTCGACTGCCTTTCGGAGCGCATGAGCGTGCTGATTCAACAATTTTCAAGCGAGGACATTACCATGAAGACCGCCAAGCAACTGCAAGACGAACTCAAGACGCTCACCGAGCGCCTGGATGCCATCGGCGAAGGCGACCTCAGCGACAAGGACAAGGACGCAGAGGTCAAGAAGCTTTCCGCCGATATCGCCGCTGTCACCTCCGAGATCAAGCTCCTCACCCAGCACGACGCTGACGAGCGCGAGGAGCTGACCTGCAAGAACAAGGCCAACGAGGAGCGCATCGCGCAGCTCGAAGCCGACGCGCGGCGCCGTGGGGTGGCTGAGAAAGTGGCCACCGTGCGCGTGCCGGCGTTCCGGGCGGGACTGGAGGCGATGTATGCCTACGCCCTGACGCATGCCGCCGAGAAAGTCCGCGTCTACGCCAAGGACGACAAGGGCACCGAGACCTCTGCCGAGAAGACGCTGGTGGAAATTGCTGACAGCTTCGTCACGCAGATCAACGCCCAGGCCGACAAGCTGTTCAAGACTTTCGCCTCCGTCGGTATCGTGCAGCGCGAGGACGGTTCCACTGAGGACCCGAACGAGCCTGCCAACATCACCATCGACCGCAAGGCTCGCGAGTACATAGCGAAGCACCCCGAGCTCAAGGGCGATTACCTCGTGGCGCTGCTCGCGGCAAAGGCGGAGGACCCGGATCTGGCGCGACGCTACACCGAGGAAGCATCAGCGCGCGCCTCCGCCCACTGATTTTCGATCAACAGGAGATAAAACATGAAACGCGCATTCAATCTCATCGCGGCATTCGTGGCCCAGGCGCTGGCGCTGTGGGCCGAGTTCGGCGAACAGCTCACCATCCCCGGCCTGTCGGCCGCGGCGGATCTGTCCGGCGCCAGCGGCGGCAACAAGAAGTACGTCGTCGTGCGCATGGCCGCCACGACCACCGTCAACATCTGCTCCGAAGTGCTGGTGGCCGGGGCGCTGAAGAGTCCGCTCGGTGTGCTGCAGAATGAGCCGAAGAGTGGTGAGGCCGCGATTGTGGCCTGCCTGGGGCTTTCCAAGGTGCGTGCCGGGGGCACCGTGACGGCGGGCTCTATGATCGCGCACAATAGTTCGGGCATGGTGGTGGATGCTGTGTCCGGGGACGTGGTCTGCGGGCGTGCGCTCGAAACCGCCACCACTGCGAACGAGATCGCCACCGCGTTCCTCTTCCCGCCAGTGAAGTGGGGCTCGGTCGCCTGACCCGCCACATCAACAAATCCAACAGGAGTTCAACCATGAAACGCGCATTCAACTTCAGCATTCTGCGGTCGGTGGCGGGTTACGTTCAGCTCGCGCTGTCGATGGGGCTCACGCAACGTGATGTTCACATCGACGTGCCGCTGTCCAACATCGCCGTGCAAGCGTTCAGCACCGGGAACTTTGTCGGACCTGCACTGTTCCCAATAGTGCCCGTGGGCAAGCAATCCGGCAACTACTACACCATCGATAAGGACACGTGGCTGCGCAATCCGGGCAGCACGCTCCGCGCGCCCAAGACCAGCCCACGGCGTGTCGAGTTCAACGTCTCGTCCGACCAGTATTTTGCGCACAACTACGCGCTGGCCGGCGAGAACGCGTTCGAGGTGCTGGCGTCGGCGGACGACCCGTTGATGCTGCGGGCACGCACCACGCGCAAGGTCGTCGAAGACCTGATGCGGGACATGGAAGTGCGCATCGCCAACAAGGTCACCTCCATCACCAACATCGGCTCTGGGGTCTCTCTGACCGGTGGAGACAAGTGGTCGGACTACGTGAGCTCGGATCCCATCTCCGACATCACCACTGGTCACGCCTTCATCCGCAACAACACCGGTGTGATCGCCAACACGCTGTTGATCGACTTCGACAGCTACCAGATGGTGCGGCGTCATCCCGTGTTGCTCGACATGTTCAAGTACACTCAGGGCGGACTCCTGAACGACGCGGAGATCAAGGAAGTGTTCCGCGTGCAGAACCTGCTGGTACCGACCGGCATCCGCAACGCCGCGCTGGAGGGCGGCACAGCGTCGATCGTCAATATCTGGGGCAACAACGCCTTGCTGTGTCACGTCGGTCCGGCCGGGGGCATGGAGACCGTGACGTTCGGGCTGGGATTCCAGTGGCGCGACCCGCAGTTGCCGGCGCCGTTCGTGGCCAGCGTGTACAACGATCCCGATCCGGGCAAGAAGACCGAGATCACGGAGGTCGGCTACTATGCCGACGAAAAAATAGTTGCGCAGCAATTAGCGTACCTCGTGGGTTCGACCCTCTAGGTTGCTCGCAATGGGCCAGCTTTACCGCCTCGACTTTGCATCCGGGAAATCCTACATTGGGGTTTCTCGGGTGTCCGCGATTTCGCGGTTTTTATCACACGATAAGGCTGCCAAGAATGGTGCGGATCTGTTGTTGAGTCGGGCGTGGCGTAAACATGGGGCGCCGCAGTTGCGCGTGCTGGCCATTGTGGAAAACGACGACCTGTTGCTGGCCGAAAGGCTCGCTGTTCGAGCGTTCGGAACAATGATGCCGAGCGGATACAATATGACGCCAGGAGGTGATGTTCAGCCGACTACTGTGCCTGAGATCGCGGCGAAGGTGGCGGTAAAACTGCGCGGAAAGAAGAAGTCGCTTGAGCATGCAGCCAATATTTCCATCGCCCGTAGGCGTCCAGAAGTTCGCGCGAAGTTTAGCGGATCGAATAGTCCAACACGTAGACCGGAAGTGGCGGCTCGTATCTCAGCCACGATGAAAGGACGTTCATTTACGGACGAGCACCGCGCGAACTTGAGTCGGAAGCGAGCAACTGCTGAAACACGAACCAAAATGTCAGCATCTAAAATGGGCCATCGTGTTTCAAGCGAAACGCGTGAAAAGATTTCCGCATCGATTAAAGGACGTGTTCTTTCACAAGAGCACAAATCAAAAATTTCCGCAGGAATGCGGATGTATAGACAGGAGCTACGAAATGCTTCGTGAAATGACCAAGAACGTCGGTCGCCGGTGGAAGATGGGCGAAACCCATGACTACCCGCGCGATGTCTGG
>JAUYJB010000108.1 GCA_030688605.1 Hyphomicrobiales bacterium | reverse complement strand
CGTTAGGTCGGTCTTACGACCCTAGCTTCCGAGCAGGCCTTCGTATTTCTTCTTGAACCGACTCAGCCGTCCGCCGCGATCGACAAGGTGTTGGCCGCCGCCGGTCCAGGCCGGATGGGTCTTCGGGTCGATGTCGAGCGTCAGCGTGTCGCCCTCCACACCGTAGGTGGAGCGGGTCATATACTCCGCCCCGTCGGTCAGGACGACCTTGATCTGGTGGTAGTCGGGATGAATGTCTTTCTTCATCGCTTAAGCTCTGCGGGCAGAATTGCAAAGAGATTGCGCGACCCTATAACGCAGGCCGCATGAGCGCACAAGGGGCGGTTGGGTCGGCCTTGTGCGTAAGTCTTGATGCGCGTGGCCTAAAGCGGTTTATAAGAAGCCGATTATTGCTGTAGGGAGGGGATGTAAGGACCCATGCCACGAGGACTGAGGTCGAACGAGGAGGCCGGAGGCGCCGGCCGCCCCGCAGCGGGGCGCGCGCGCGTGCGCCCGTTGCTGACGCTGCACCCCTTCATTGCCCGCTACAAGGGCCACATCTTCGCAGCCCTGGTGGCGCTGCTCGTCGCCTCGGCGGCGACGCTTGCCATTCCGCTCGCGGTGCGCCGCGTCATCGACCATGGCTTCTCCGCCGCCGATGCGGCCTTCGTCAATCAGTATTTCGGCATGATGATGGCTGTGGTGCTGGTGCTGGCGGCGGCGAGCGCGGCGCGTTTTTATTTCGTCACCTGGCTGGGCGAGCGGGTCGTCAACGACCTGCGCAGAGAGGTGTTCGGCCACATCCTCGCCCTGTCGCCGGCCTTCTTCGACCGCACCCAGTCGGGCGAGGTGATCTCGCGGCTTGCCGCCGATACGACGCAGATCAAGTCGGCGGTCGCGGCCAGCGTCTCGATCGCGTTGCGCAATCTGTTCCTGCTCGTCGGCGCGGTGGTGATGATGGTGGTGACGAGCCCGCGGCTCTCCGGCCTGGTGCTGGCCGTTCTTCCCGTAATCGTGCTGCCGCTGGTCGGCTTCGGGCGCGCTGTGCGCCGGCGCTCGCGGATCGCGCAGGACACGCTGGCCGATGCGACCTCCTATGCCAGCGAAGTGATCGGCGCGGTCCGGGCGGTGCAGGCGTTCAATAACGAGAAGACGGCGACGGGCCGCTTCGCGCGCGCGGTGGAGACAGCGTTCGGCGCCGCCCGCTCCGCGGTTCGCGCCCGCGCTGCGCTGACCTTCGGCGCCATCGCGCTGGTCTTTGCCAGCGTCGTCGCGGTGCTGTGGTACGGCGCCCAGGACGTGCTCGCCGGCCGCCTCACCGGTGGTTCGCTGTCGCAGTTCGTGCTTTATGCGGTGTTTGCCGCTGGCGCCATGGGCGAGCTAAGCCAGGTCTGGGGCGAGCTGTCGCTGGCCGCCGGCGCGGCGGAACGGCTGACCGAATTGCTGGCGGTCGAGCCGGAGATCAAGAAGCCGGCGCAGCCGAAGCCGCTGCCGGTGCCAGCGCGCGGCGAGATCGTCTTTGATCGTGTCAAGTTCTCCTATCCCGGGCGTCCGGATGCGACGGTGCTGCGCGGCGTGTCGTTCAAGGTCGCGCCGGGCGAGACGGTGGCGATTGTCGGCCCCTCGGGGGCCGGCAAGAGCACGCTGTTTCATCTTCTGCTGCGCTATTACGACCCGGAATCGGGCCGCATCGCCATCGATTGCGTCAAGCTCGACGAAGCAGACCCTGTGGACGTCCGCTCCCGTCTCTCGGTGGTGCCGCAGGAGACGGCGATCTTTGCCGCCAGTATCGCCGAGAACATCCAGTTCGGTCGCCCCGAGGCAAGTGAGGAGGAGGTCCGGCAGGCGGCCGCCGCGGCGCTCGTCGACGAGTTCGTTGCTCCCTTGCCCGATGGCTACGAGACCCCTGTCGGGGAGCGCGGGGTGACGCTGTCTGGCGGTCAGCGCCAGCGCATCGCCATCGCCCGCGCGATTCTGAAGGATGCGCCGATCCTGCTGCTCGACGAAGCGACCAGTTCGCTCGACGCGGAAAGCGAGACCGCGGTCCAGGCGGCGCTGCAGCGGCTCATGGAGGGGCGCACCACGCTGGTCATCGCCCACCGGCTGGCGACGGTGCAGAAGGCCGACCGCATCCTGGTCATGGACGCCGGAAGCATCGTTGAGCAGGGCAACCATGAGAGCTTGCAGCGCAAAGGCGGGCTCTATGGCCGGCTTGCCAAGCTGCAGTTCGGCGCCGAGCCCGCGTCGGTCGCGGCCAAATAGGATCAGCGCTCGGTCAGCTTCAGTTCGATGCGGCGATTACGGCGCATGGCCTCCGCGTCGGCGCCTGGGTCGATCGGCTGGTGTTCGCCGAACCCGGCGGCGACGAGATGGGTCGGCGAGACGCCCTTGTCCATCAGGAAACGGACCACCGAGATGGCGCGCGCGGCCGACAGTTCCCAGTTGGAGGGGAAGCGCGCCGACTGGATCGGCCGCGCGTCGGTGTGCCCGTCGACCCGCAGCACCCAGGCGATGTCCGGCGGGATCTCCTCCTCCAACTCGAGAAGAGCGACGCCGAGTTTCTGCAGCTCCCCGCGGCCGGCCGGGTTGATTTCGGCCGAGCCGGAATCGAACAGCACCTCGGATTGAAACACGAACCGGTCGCCGACCACCTGGATGTCGGCGCGTTGACTCAAGATCTCGCGCAGCCGGCCGAAAAAGTCGGATCGGTAACGGGCGAGCTGCTGAACCTTCTGCGCCAGGGCCACATTGAGGCGGCGCCCCAGGTCGGCGATCTTGACCTGGCTCTCCTTGTCGCGGACCTCTGAGGCTTCGAGTGCCGTCTCGATCGCCGCCAGCTGCCGGCGCAGGGCGGCGATTTGCTGGTTGAGCAGCTCGACCTTGGCAAGGGCCGAGACGCTGATCCGTTTTTCCTCGTCGAGCTGGGTGGTCAAGGCGGCGATTCGATCGCCGGCCTGGCCGGCGTCGGCGGCCCGATTGTCGAAAAGGCCCTGCAGGCGGTCGCGCTCGGCCTCGGTGCCGGCGAGGCTGTCCTGCAGCGCGGCCAGCGTCTCCTCGACGGACTTCTTGCCGGCGCGCTCCAGCGCCAGCAGCTCGGTGAGCTCGGCGATCTGCGAATTGAGCCGGTTGAGGATGGTATCGCGGCCGGAAATTTCCTGGCTGAGGAAATACTGGGTCAGCATGAACATCGACAAGAGGAATATGATGACCAGCAGCAGAGTAGCCATCGCGTCGACGAAGCCGGGCCAATAATTGGCGCCGCCTTCCCGCCGCCTTGTACGTGCGATTGCCATTGACTAACCCTGCTTCTCACGCTCCTTGGCACGGCTTCCGAGCGTCGAAAGCATGCGCTTAACGTCCTGCTGCTGATCCGCCTGCGCCTCGACCCATTCGCGGATCATCTGCTGTTCGGCGCGCATGTGCTGGATCAGCGACTGGATGCCTTCGGCAAGTTGCGCCATCGCCGCCGTGGCGCCGCGCGTCGGGCCGCCGCCATCGGACATGGATCGGGCAAGTTGCTCGATGCTCTTCTGGATACCGGCGAGGTTCGCCATTTCCGGCTGCTCGCGTTCGCCCGCGATCTGGGCCGGCGTCAGGTCGGTGACCGTCGACAGCCAGTCCTCGAGGTCATTGTAGAAGCGGTTCTGCGCCTGGCTCGCCTGCAGGTCGAGAAAGCCGAGCACCAATGAGCCGGCAAGACCGAACAGCGACGAGGAAAACGCCGTGCCCATGCCGGCGAGCGGCGCCTGCAGGCCGGCCTTGAGGTCTTCGAAGATGACCCCGGTATTGGTGGCGGCGGCGTCGAGCGAGGCGATAGTCTGGCCGACCGAGCTCACCGTCTGAAGCAGTCCCCAGAAGGTGCCGAGAAGACCGAGAAAGACCAACAGCCCGATCAGATAGCGGGAGATGTCGCGGGCCTCGTCGAGGCGCATGGAGATGGAATCAAGGATCGAGCGCATCGCCGGCGCAGACAGCATCATCCGGCCAATGCGATCGCGCAGCATCATCGCCATCGGCGCCAGCAGCACCGGTGAGCGCGTCAGCTCCAGGCCCGGGTCGGCGACGCGGAAACTGTTTACCCAGTGCACTTCCGGAAACAGCCGAATCACCATGCGGAAGGCAAACGCGATGCCGATGAGGAGAACGCCGATGATCAGGCCATTCAGCCCCGGGTTGGACATGAAGGCGGAATGCACCTGCGGATAGAGAATTGCCGCGATAAATCCGGCAATAATCAGGAAGACAATCATCCGCCACAGAAAGGTCTGCGGGCTGGACAGCTTGTGCGAATCCGTCTGTGCGGCCATGCGACAAAGATTCCAATTCTGGCCAACTGATAGCGCGAAACAGCGCTGAAAAGAACCGGCAATTTATTGGCCTTATTATGGCAAGGACGCAACGGGCGGGCGTGACCTAGCGCCCGCTGCGCTTCTCAATGCGTCAAGGAGATCGCGATGGATGGTCTCGTTTCCGGCGAGGATGTCGCCGGTCTTGAGCATCGTGTCGCCGCCGCCAATATCGGTGACGAACCCGCCCGCCTCGCGAACCATGAGGATTCCGGCCGCCAAATCCCACGGCGACAGCCCGTGCTCCCAGAAGGCGTCGCAGCGCCCGGCCGCGACGAAAGCCAAGTCGAGCGCCGCCGAGCCGGTGCGGCGCAGCCCGGCGACCTTGCCCATCACGACCTCAAGCTCGCGCAGCATCAGCGCGTGGGCGCCGCGGCCGGAGTGTGGAATGCCTATGGTCACCAGGGCCAGGGAGAGGGAGGTGCGCGCGGCGACCCGGATGCGGCGGTCGTTGAGGAAGGCGCCCTTGCCGCGCTCGGCCGTATACAATTCGTCGAGGACCGGGTTGTAGATCACCCCGGCGACAAGCTGGCCCTCGCGCTCGAGCGCGATCGAGATGCAGAACAGCGGGAAACCGTGCAGGAAGTTCGTGGTGCCGTCGAGTGGGTCGACGATCCAGCGGTGGGTTTTGTCGTGGCCGGGTATGGCGCCGGTCTCCTCGGTGAGAATCGCATAACCAGGCCGTGCCCGCCCGAGCTCCTCGATCAGGATCTTCTCCGCCCGCAGGTCGGCGGCGCTGACGAAGTCGCCCGGCCCCTTGAGCGAGACCTGGAGGTTCTCGACCTCGCCGAAGTCACGCGCCAGCGTCCGGCCGGCCTTGCGGGCGGCCTGGATCATGACATTGATGAGGGCGGAACGGGCCATGTGCAGATTCCGGGTTGCTACTCGCTTCGGCGCACGTAACTGAGCTCGTTGGTGTCGACGACGATCTTCTCTCCGACAGAAATGAAGGGCGGCACCATCACTCGGACGCCGTTCTCCAGCACCGCCGGCTTGTAGGAGGAAGACGCCGTCTGTCCCTTGACCACCGGCTCGGCCTCGACGACCTGCAGCGTCACCTGGTCGGGCAGCGAGATTCCGATCGGTTGGCCCTCGTGGCTTTCGACGGTCACGGTCATGCCGTCCTGCAGAAAGGCTGCGCGGTCGCCGATAAAGTCGCTGGCGATCTCGAGCTGCTCATAAGTGTCGAGGTCCATGAACACGAGCTGCTCGCCCTGGGCGTAAAGAAACTGATAGTCCTTCTGCTCGAGGCGCACCCGCTCGACCGTTTCGGAGGCGCGAAAGCGTTCGTTGAGCTTGGTGCCGTCGATCAGGTTCTTCAACTCCACCTGATTGAACGCGCCGCCCTTGCCCGGCTTCACCGCCTGGCACTTGACCGCCACCCACAAGCCGCTCTTGTGCTGGACGACATGGCCGGGCCGGATTTCGTTGCCGTTGATCTTCATTGTCAAACCGCATGTAGGGATGGTTCGCGCAGGGCTCTAGCAGGTCTTCTTGGCCGCTGCATCCAAAAAGCACCGGTGCGGGCGCGTCGGCAGCCTTCACGAACGGATCAGCCGGATCACCCGTCGAAGAAACCGGCGTGGCGCGCGCGCAGCCAATCCCTGGCGGCTGCCGCGGCCTTGCTCTGCTGCTCCTTCGACAAGGTTTCCAGGTAACCGTCCAGCCAGGTGTCGCTTTTGCCTTCCTGGCGCGCGATCAAGTGCCACTTTGCAGCCTCGACCGGATCGATCAGAACGCCGCGGCCGTTCACGTAGAGATGGGCGATACGGTTCTGGGCGACCGGATTGCCGTGCTCGGCGGCGCGCCGGAGAAAAGCAGCGCCGCGGGCCTCGTCCTTTTGCACCCCGCGCCCCTTGAAGACCAAGATGCCGAAATCAAGCTCGGCGTCGGAAATTCCTTTTTCCGCCGCGCGTCCGATCCATTGGGCTGCCGCCATCGGATCGCGGGGCACGCCGGCGCCCTCGGCATAGAGCGTGCCGAGACCGTACTGCGCCTCGCCGTGGCCCTGCTCAGCCGCAGCCCTGAAATATTGCGCCGCCTTGGCGACGTCGCGCGCGACCACCAGTCCCTCGACGTAGAGCAGGCCGAGATTGTATTGCGCCAGATCGTGTCCCTGGTCCGCCGCCCCTTGGAGCTGGCGAATAGCCTCCTCCGCGTCGCGCTTGACGCCCTTGCCGTTCAGCAGCAACAGCCCGAGAGCGAACTGCGCCTCGCGGTCGCCCTGGGCGGCGGCAAGACGGTACCATTTCGCGGCTTCGCCGAAGTCGAGACGCACGCCGAGCCCCTTGGAGTACAGCTCGCCGAGGAGCGTCTGGGCTGCCCGGTCGCCTTTTTCCGCCAGCGGTAGGGCCTCGCGTTGGGCGGTCAGGTAGCGGCCAAGCTGGAAGGCGGTATAGGCCTTATCCTCCTGTTTGACCTCTTCCTCCGGCGCCGCCGCGCCGGCCGAGCCGGCAAGAAGCGCGGTCACCAGCAGGAATATGGCCGTGAGCCGGGTCATGGCGCGACCGCCATGTCTTGCAGGCATCCGCTCAATGCCTTGATGGCGGCGGCCGGGCCGCCCGGATCGGCCCACACCCATTCACCGACGGCGATGAAGTCGGCGCCGGCGGCGGCGAGCGCCGCGGCCTCTTCGGGGCCGGCGGCCGAGACCACGCAAGGGACTTGGAAGAGTTCGCTCCACCATTCGGTGAGGTCGCGAATGGTCGCGGCCGGAATCGCCCGCTCGCGCGCCGGGTCGGCTGAGCCGAACAAGACATAGTCGACGCCGGTCTCGGCAGCCAGCATCGCCTCATGGCGAGTGGCAAGGCCGCCTGCGCCGACCATCAGGCGCGGCGCGTGGGCCTTGTGCGCTGCGCGTAGCTCTTCGGCGCTTGCCTCAAGATGGACGCCGTCGGCGCCAAGGCGCTGGGCGCGTTCGCCATTGCCGCCGATGAGAAGCGGCGTTCCCCGCGCATGCGCGACCGGCAACAGCACCGCCGCCGCCTCTTGCCAGGGCGCATCCTCGACGCCGGCAAGCCACATGAGAACCGCGGCCACCTCGCCGGTGGCGAGCGCGTCCGCGAACCCCGGCGCCAGGGCCGCCGGGGCGAAGGCCGGCGGCAGCATCAAATAGAGACGCGGCTTGGACCTGGACATGCTTTCCGGCTAGGCCGCCTGCCGCTCCAGTTCCGGCGACCAGCCGCCGGTGGTGGCAAGCCCGTTCATGTGCGCGCGGTGCAGGAAGGCGCGCTGCGCGGCCGCGGCATTCTCGCGCTTGCCGCCCCAGGCCTTCAAGGGGGCTGCCTGCAGCGCCCGCCCGTAGGAGAAGGAAAGCGGCCAGGGGAGGGATTCCCCGAGCGCGTTCATCGCCGACAGGTGCGCGGTCGCCTCCTCGTCCGATTGGCCGCCGGAGAGGAAGGCGATGCCCGCCACCGCCGCCGGCACGGCCCGCTTGAGGCAGCGCACGGTCTTTTCCGCGACCTCGTCGACGCCGGCGCGGTTTGCGCATTTCTTGCCGGAGATGACCATGTTCGGCTTGAGCACGCTGCCTTCCAGGCGCACGCGGTGCTCGAACAGATCGGCATAGAGCTCTTTCAGCGTATACTCGGTCACTTCCGCGCAACGGTCGATATCGTGATCGCCGTCCATCAGCACTTCCGGCTCGACGATCGGGACGATCTCGGCCTCCTGACACAGCGCCGCGTAGCGCGCCAGCGCATGCATGTTGGCGCGGATGCAATAGGGGCTGGGCATACGGTGGTCGCCCTGGCGACCGATGTCGATCACGGCGCGCCATTTGGCGAATTTGGCGCCGAGCTCGCGATATTCGCCAAGCCGCTCGCGCAGGCCGTCAAGGCCCTCGGTGACCTTCTCGCCCGGCGCGCCGGCCAGTTCCTTGGCGCCCTTGTCGACCTTGATGCCGGGAAGCGCGCCCGTCGCCGCGATAACGTCGACGAGCGGCGTGCCGTCGGCCGCCTTCTGGCGGATCGTCTCGTCGAACAGGATGACGCCGGAGATGTGATTGCGCAGCGCTTCCTCGGTGCGGAAAAGCAGCTCCCGGTAATCGCGGCGATTGTCCTCGGTGGATTCGACGCCGATGGTATCGAAGCGCTTCTTGATCGTTCCGGAGCTCTCATCGGCGGCGAGAATGCCTTTGCCGCGCGCGACCATAGCGGCGGCGTTTTGGTCCAGTCTCTCAGTCATCGGTCTTCCTCTGATTCACGGCGCCGGCCTCAGCTCCGGCCTGCCGCCAAAATTCATTGTGTCTGGTTCATCAGCACTTTTACGCCAGGCAGTTCCTTGCCTTCAAGCCATTCGAGGAATGCGCCGCCGGCCGCCGAGACATAGGAGAAATCGTCGATCACATCGGCCGTGCGCAGGGCCGCAAGCGTATCGCCGCCGCCGGCAATCGAGACCAGCCGCCCGGCTTTGGTCAGCGCCGCGGCGTGGCGGGCAACCGCGCTGGTGCCGGCATCGAAGGGGGCAACCTCGAAGGCGCCCAGCGGCCCATTCCACACCAGGGTGCGGGCAGAGTCCAGGCGGCGGTCGAGCTCGACCACGCTTTGCGGTCCGACATCCAGGATCATGTCGTCGGCGCCGACCTTGTCGATGCCGACGCTGGCGCTTTTCGCTCCCTCGGCGAGATGCTCGGCGACGACCGCGTCGATCGGCAGCACGATTTCGCAGCCGGCCTCCGCGCATTCCTTCAGGATGGCGCGCGCGGCATTGGCCAGATCGTGCTCGCACAGGGACTTGCCGACCAGCTTGCCCTGGGCGGCGAGGAAGGTGTTGGCCATGCCGCCGCCGATGATCAGGCCGTCGACGATCCGGCACAGATTGCTGAGCAGACCAAGTTTGGTCGATACCTTGGCGCCGCCGACGATCGCCCAAAGCGGCCGCTCGGGGGCGGTCAAGGCCTGCTCCAACGCCGCGATCTCAGCTTCCACGGCGCGGCCGGCAGCGCTCGGCAGGAGATGGGCGACGCCTTCGGTCGAGGCGTGGGCGCGGTGGGAGACGGAGAAGGCGTCATTGAGAAAGACGTCGCCGAGGCCGGCCAGCTTGCGGGCGAATTCCGGGTCGTTCTTCTCTTCGCCCGGATGGAAGCGGGTGTTCTCCAACATGATCACGTCGCCGGGCCCAGCCTCGGCGACGGCGCATTCGGCGAGGTCGTCGTTCCAGGTGGTGGGCACGAAGGTCACGAACGAGCCGAGCGCCCTGGCGAGCGGCTGGGCGACCGGCCCCAGCGACATTTCCGGCACCACCTTGCCCTTTGGACGATCGAAATGGGACAACAGGACCACCGTCGCCTTCTTGGCGACGAGTTCCCGCAAGGTCGGCAGGATGCGCTCGATACGGCCGTTGTCGGCGACGGCGCCATTCTTGATCGGCACGTTCAAGTCGACGCGCACCAGAACCCGCTTGCCGGCGACATCGAGCGCGTCAAGCGTCCTGAATCGCTTGGTCCTTGCCCGCGTCAATGATCGATCGCCCTCCTGCTCGGTTGCGGATGTGCCGGCGCCCCGGACGTTGCCGGGCAGCGGAAAACTCAGATCAGCTTGCCCATGGCCGCCGCGGTGTCGGCCATGCGGTGGGAAAAGCCCCACTCATTGTCGTACCAGGACAGGATCCGTACCAGATTGCCGTCCATGACCTTGGTTTGCGGCGTGGCGAAGGTCGAGGAGGCCGGGTCATGGTTGAAGTCGACGGAGACGAGCGGCTCGTCGGTGTAGCACAGGATGCCCTTCAGCCTGTTCGTCCGGCTCGCCTTGCGCACCGCGTCGTTGACCTCCTCGACGCTGGTGGCGCGGCTGGTGACGACCTTCAGGTCGACCATCGACACGTTGGGCGTTGGAACGCGCACGGCGACGCCGTCGAGCTTGCCGTTGAGCTCCGGTAGAACCAGGCCGACGGCGCGCGCCGCCCCGGTCGAGGTCGGGATCATGGACATGGACGCGGCGCGGGCGCGATAGGGGTCCTTGTGCAGCGTATCGAGCGTCGGCTGGTCGCCGGTAAAGGCGTGGATCGTGGTCATGAAGCCCTTGTCGATGCCGAACGCGTCGTTGAGCACCTTGGCCACCGGGGCGAGGCAATTGGTGGTGCAGGAGGCATTGGAGACGACGCTGTGCTCGGCCGTCAGCCTGTCGTCGTTGACGCCGTAGACCACGGTAAGATCGGCATTGCTGGCGGGTGCGGAGATCAGCACCCGTTTTGCGCCGGCGGCAAGGTGCGCCGAGGCCTTTTCCTTGGACGTGAACAGGCCGGTGCATTCGAACGCGATGTCGACCTTCAGATCGGCCCAGGGAAGCTTCGACGGATCGCGCTCGGAGGTGACCCGGACCGGGCCGCGGCCGACATCGAGCGTATCGCCGTCGACGACGACCTCGGCGGGGAACCGGCCGTGGACACTGTCATAGCGCAACAGATGGGCGTTCATCTCGACCGGTCCCAGATCGTTGACGCCGACGACCTCGATATCCTTGCGGCCGGATTCGACAATGGCGCGCAGCACCAGTCGCCCGATCCGTCCAAACCCATTGATTCCAATGCGAACTGCCATCGCCTCTTCCTCTTGAATTCCGCTTCTTAACCGGTCTTGCCGCCGACTGTTGCGTCTTTCTCTTCGCTGGCGGCAAGAAGCCGTGCCCGCGCCGCCGCCGCCACTGCGTCGGCGGTTATGCCGAAATGCTTGTAAAGATCCTGATAAGGCGCGCTGGCGCCGAATCTGTCGAGGCCGATGGCGACGCCGTTCTCGCCGACATAGCGGTCCCAGCCGAACGTCGAGCCGGCCTCGACGGAGATCCGGACCGTTTTGGGGTTGATGACCGCGTTACGGTAGTTTTTGCTCTGTGCTGCAAACAGCTCCCAGCACGGCATCGAGATGACGGAGGTCGGTATCCGTTCGGATTCCAGCATCACGCGCGCGGAGAGCGCCAGCGCCACTTCCGAGCCGGTGGCGATCAGCGTCACCTTGGCGTCGTCCGACGCGGGCGCCAGGACGTAGGCGCCGCGTGCGCATGCGTTCTTGTCGACGTGGCTGACGCGCACCGGCGGCAGGTTCTGGCGGGTCAAAGCGAGGATGCTCGGCCCGTCGCGGCGCTCCAGCGCCAACTGCCAGCATTCGGCGGTCTCCACCGCGTCGGCCGGGCGCAGCACCCACAGATTGGGAACGGCGCGCAGACTGGCAAGATGCTCCACCGGCTGATGCGTCGGGCCGTCCTCGCCAAGCCCGATCGAGTCATGGGTCATTACATAGATCACCCGCTGGCCCATCAATGCCGAAAGGCGGATCGCCGGGCGGCAATAGTCGGAAAAGATCAGAAAGGTCCCCGAATATGGGATCACGCCGCGGTGCAGCGCCATGCCGTTCAGGGCCGCGGCCATGGCATGCTCGCGCACCCCGTAATGGATGAAGCGGCCGGAGAAGTCGTCCGCGGTGATCACCGGCGTCGATTCGGTCTTGGTGTTGTTGGAGCCGGTCAGGTCGGCCGAGCCGCCGATGGTTTCCGGCACCGTGGCGTTGATGACCTCGAGCGCCATCTGCGAGGCCCGGCGGCTGGCGACCGGCTTCGGCTCCTCGACGAGCCGCGTCTTGTGGGCTATGAGCGCTTCGCGGAGGCCGGCCGGCAGGTCGCCGCGCATGCGCCGCTCAAACTCGGCGCGGGTGTCGGCGCTGCTCTTGGCCAGCACCTTTTCCCAGGCCTTGCGGCCCTTCACGCCGCGCAGGCCGGCGATGCGCCAGGCATCGCGGATCTCCGAGGGGATCTCGAAGGGCTCGTGTTCCCATCCGAGCGCAACTTTGGCCAGCGTCGCCTCTTCCGCGCCCAGCGGCGCGCCGTGGACGCTGGCGGTGCCTTGCTTGTGCGGCGCGCCGAAACCGATCATCGTGCGGCAGGCGATCAGGCTCGGCCGGTCGCTCGCCTTGGCCGCCTCCAGGGCCTGGCACACGGCAGTCATGTCGTGGCCGTCGATCCTGGTCGCGTCCCATCCGGCGGCGTGGAAGCGGGCGATCTGGTCGCCTGATTCGGTCAATGAGACCGGTCCGTCGATGCTGATGCCGTTATCGTCGAACAGGACGATCAGCTTGGCGAGCCGGAGATGACCGGCAAGCGAGATCGCCTCGTGGCTGATTCCCTCCATCAGATCGCCGTCGCTGGCCAGCACGTAGGTGTGGTGGTTGACCAGCGCGTCGCCGAAGATCGCGGCAAGATGTCGTTCGGCGATGGCCATGCCGACGGCGTTGGCGATCCCCTGGCCGAGCGGTCCGGTGGTCGTCTCGATGCCGGCGGCAAGCCCGTATTCGGGATGGCCGGCAGCGCGCGAACCAAGCTGTCGGAAGTGCTCGATGTCCTGCAGCCGCATCTCTTCGTAGCCGAGCAGGTGCAGGAGCCCGTAAAGCAGCATCGAGCCGTGCCCGGCCGACAGAACGAATCGGTCGCGGTCTGGCCAATTTGGCTCGGTTGCGTCGAATTTCAAGAACTTGGCGAACAGCACCGTGGCGAAATCCGCGGTGCCGAGCGGCAGGCCCGGATGTCCCGACTGGGCGGCCTCCACGGCGTCGATGGCGAGCGCCCGCAGCGCCGTTGCCATGCGCTTGAGCTTGCCGGAATCAAGGACCGGCACGGCGCTCGCCGGACCTGGCGCCTTGCCGGATCGGGCAACCTTTTGCGCGTGTTTTTCCGACATGGGGCGGGACGAGAGCTCGCTCGTGTGTTGGTGGCCCGGCGTGCGTATGCATCCCCCCGTCGGGGGCGCTCACAAATACCATTTGAACGATGTGAGTCAACGACACTGATGGGTTATCCGCACCGTCTCGGCGCCGTTGTTGGAACAAGGCTTAACGCGATTGCGCTAAGGTGTTGCGTCGCATAAACTTTTGTGCATTCTTGATTTGCGCGGCGTGGATTAGCGCGGTGAAATGCAGTATTATATATAGGCGAGGGGGACCTGGAATGGCGGATGACAGGTCGTTGGAGCTTGGGGCACGCCGTCTCAACGCGGCAATAGAAGCTCTCGAAATTGCCCTGGATCGTCAGGAGGTTGCCGGCAAGATGGTTGGCGATCTGCAGCAGCAGATCGACGCCATCGCGCAGGACCGGTCGCGCCTGGCCCAGGAGCTCGACCGGTTGAAGCAACGAAATGTCAGACTCGAGGGCATCAACGACGATGTGGCGCATCGTCTTCAGGCGGCGATCGGCACCATTGAGGAACTGATCACCGAGCCCGGCGGCTGATCCAATCTTGTCGATCAGGAGATGTGGCAATGTCGGAAGTCACCGTAACTATCAATGGGCGCAGCTATAAGATGTCCTGCGACGACGGGCAGGAACGGCATTTGCTGGGGCTGGCCGAGCATGTCGGGCGTCATGTCGAGACCCTGAAGGTCCATGTCGGCCAGGTTGGCGACACGCGGCTTCTGCTGATGGCCGCGATCATGGTCGCCGATGAGCTCGGCGAGGCGAGGCGGCGCATCGGCGGTCTGGAGGAAGAGGTGCAACGGCTGAGCGCGGCGCACGATCTGGCCGCGGCACGGTTGCAGGAAACCCAGGAGGCGGCCGCCCGCAACCTCGATATCGCCGCCGAGCGCATCGAGGAGATGGCCGAAAGGCTCAGCGCGGGCGGGCGCTGAAGTTGCGCCGCCGCGACATCCGGGCTCGCGCATCAATGAGTAGACAATTTACTCAGCCGTCCTAGATTGGGGTTGGCGGTGCTGCCCGGCACGTCAGGAGAGACGTATCCCCGGGCCCTTATCGATCCTCAAGGGAGCTGTCCCTGATCGGGCCCGTGGGCCCTTTCACACGGCGCCCACCTAGACTGCTAGGTGTCCCGGGATCGAAAACCTCCAACGGCCGGCGCGGCCCGCCAGTGCTTTTCCGGCCTTTCCCGTGCGCCCCTCGATTGTTCTTTCCATGTCTGTCGTCGAGCAAAAAAAGCGGTTGAGAGCTGTCGCCGCCGAGCGCCGCGACGGGCTTGAAGCCGATGTCCGGTCGGCCGCCGCGCGGAGGATCGCCGACGAGGGGCTCGGCTTTGCGCATCTTGCAGGCCACGAGACGGTGTCGGCCTATCACCCGATCGGCGCCGAGCTCGACTGCCTGCCGCTGATGGCGCGACTGGCCAAGGCCGGCCACGCGACCGCGCTGCCGGTGATTGCAAAGCGCGGCGAACGGCTGATCTTTCGCCGCTGGGCACCGGGCGAGCCCTTGGCCGATGGTCGGGCAGGGATCCCGATCCCACCGGAAGATGCGCCCGTGGTCGAGCCCGAGGTGCTGCTGGTGCCGCTTCTGGCCTTCGACCGGGAGGGCTATCGCCTCGGCTATGGCGGCGGCTATTACGACCGAACCTTGACGGCGCTGCGCAGGCAGGGTCCGATCCTGGCCATCGGCCTTGCCTTCGCCGTTCAGGAAATCCCGGCGGGGCCGCGTCTCGACTATGATGCCCGCCTCGACTGGGTCCTAACCGAGGAGGGGCCCATCGTCATTGAGGGAATGTCCGATGCGCCTGCTCTGCGTCGGTGACGTGGTCGGCCGCTCCGGCCGCCGGATCGTCCTCGAATGGCTGCCGCGGCTGATCGCCGATCATGCCATCGATTTCGTCGTGCTCAACGGCGAGAACGCCGCCGGCGGCTTCGGAATCACCGAGGCGATCTGCGCCGAACTGATCGACGCCGGCGCCGACGTGGTGACCAGCGGCAACCATGTCTGGGACCAGCGCGAGGCGCTCGTCTTCATCGAGCGCGAGGCGCGTCTGTTGCGGCCGATCAACTATCCGGCCGGCACCCCCGGCAAGGGCGCCAACATCTATGCCGCCCGCTCCGGCGCGCGGGTCTTGGTGATCAACGCCTTGGGCCGCGTCTTCATGGATGCGCTCGACGACCCGTTCGCGGCCCTCGCCCGCGAGCTCGATGCCTGTCCGCTCGGCATCGGCGCCGACGTCATCATTGTCGACTTCCACGCCGAGGCGACCTCGGAAAAGCTCGCCGCCGGCCATTTCGTCGACGGAAGGGTGAGTGTCCTGTTCGGCACCCACACCCATGTGCCGACCGCCGATCACCAGCTGCTCACCGGCCGAACCGCTTATATGACCGACATCGGCATGTGCGGTGCTTATGATTCGGTCATCGGCATGGACAAGGAGGAGCCGCTGCGGCGCTTCCTGACCAAGGTTCCCTCGTCGCGCTTCGAGGCGGCGGGCGGCGAAGCGACCTTTTCCGGGCTGGCGGTCGAGATCGACAACATGACCGGACTGGCCACGGACCTTGCGCCGGTGCGCATCGGCGGACGGCTGGAGCCGACCCTGCCGGCGTTCTGGAACGAGTAGGCCCACGCGACCAAGCAGACCTGCATCTGGATTTTCCGCGCCGGCCGGCCTATAAACCGCCCCGACGATCGCTCCCGCAATTTCGACGATATGCACGCCATGGCCGGGCATTCGCAATTCAAGAACATCATGCACCGCAAGGGCCGCCAGGACGCGGCCAAGTCGAAGCTGTTCTCCAAGCTCGCCAAGGAGATCACCGTGGCGGCGAAGATGGGCGATCCGGACTCGGCGGCGAACCCGCGTCTGCGGCTCGCGGTGCAGAACGCGCGCGCCCAGAGCATGCCCAAGGACAAAATCGAGCGGGCCATCAGGAAAAGCCAGGGGGGCGAGGCGGAGAATTACCAGGAGGTGCGCTATGAGGGCTATGGCCCCGGCGGCGTCGCCGTCATCGTCGAGGCGCTGACCGACAACCGCAACCGCACCGCGAGCGCGGTGCGCGCCGCATTCACCAAGAATGGCGGCACGCTGGGCGAGACCGGCAGCGTCGGCTTCATGTTCGACCGCGTCGGCGAGGTGCGCTACGCGGCCGAAGCGGGCGATGCGGAAAAGGTTCTGGAAGCCGCCATCGAGGCCGGCGCGGACGACGTCCAGAGCGATGCCAACGGCCACGTCGTCACCTGCGCCTTCGAGGATCTCGGCGCCGTCTCCGACGCGCTGCAGGCGCGCCTCGGCGAGGCCGAGGAGGTCAAGGCGGTGTGGAAGCCGCAGAACCTCACGCCCGTCGGCGAGAAAGAGGCGGCGACGCTGTTGAAACTGCTCGACACGCTCGACGAGGACGAGGATGTGCAGAACGTTTACGCCAATTTCGACGTCGCCGACGAGGTCATGTCGCGGCTGACGGCGGCGTGAGGGTCATGATTCCCTATAACCATGAACCGCTCTAGGGGCGCGACGCGTGCTTCGCACGCTCCTCAGGGTGAAGAGACGCATTTCATTCTCATCTTGATCCACGTACCAACAGGCTACGCACCAACAGGATCAAGAAAACGGCCCCGAACGCCCCCCCGATCATCACGCTGACGACTCCATATTGGGGCAACCCCTGCGCCAGCAATATTCCCCCGACAAAGGCGCCGAGTAACCCCAGAACTACGCCCTGGATCAGACCGACCCCGCCGCCCTCGATATACAAAAAGGTCAGCCAGCCGGCCGCGTTTCCGATACACATCAAGATAACGATGCTCACGAAATCCATCGGGACGTGCCCCATTATTGCGCTCGGAAGGGCGGGCGGATCCTGCCCGACCATCGAAACCCTATTGTAACAGATGGACCGGGCAGGGGCGGGCAAGGGCGCGGAACAGGCGCCGCGGCGACCGGGTCACACGGTTGACCTGGGAGGAGACCGGTAAGGGCTGGCCGCGGGCCCGCCTCTTGTTGTCATCCCGGCCGCGGCGAAGCGGAGAGCCGGGATCCAGTAACCCCCAGCGTCAATGATTGAACTCCGAGGCTACTGGGTCACCCGGTCAAGCCGGGTGACGACGACTGCGGACTGGCCGCGGCCCCTGCCACACGACCACGCTGTCAAAGAGCCAAAGAGCAAGCTTCACCGTTGCCGCGAGCCGCTTTGCTCCGGGTCTTGCCTTATCTTTACTCCTTCGCCCAATAGGACGCGGGGGAGCGGGCGCTTCACGTCGCACCGCTACTCAACTAACTGGCGCTCCACGAAGCGCCCGCCGCGGCGATTCTTGGCCATTGTCCGGCCGCATCTTCGGCCAACCGGGGCGTGAAAAGGGGACGCTGCCACATCCCCACCCGGCTTCGCGTAAGGCGCAGGCTTTGCCCGCGCCAACGCTTCGCATCCCTCCCCCGTCACGGGGGAGGGAATGTTTGGTTTGGGGCTTCTCTTGGCTGTCCTCGGGCTTGCCGGAGCTTGTCCTCGGGATCGCCGAAGGCGATACCCCGGAGGGCAAGAACCGGGGCCGGGCCACCCTCTCCGTCTGCGCGGCCAGAGCCGCTTCGGCGCGGCGACGGCCCGTCAAGGGGAGGCGGATTAGGGAAAGCGTATTTTCTTGGCGCCGAGGATCACCGGGATGCGGGACGCTTCGGGCAGGATGCGGTCGCCGGCGGCGACGACCAGGAGCTCGTGCCCGGCGAGACTGCCCATATAGGTGTCGATCAGGTTGAAGGTGACCGACCCCCCATTTGCGCTCACCGGTGCGTCTTCCCTTGGTTCGCCCTGCTGCATCCAGACCAGGCGCCCAGTCGGAGAGAAGAGGTAGGCCTGGAGATAGAGTTTGTAGCCGCCGTCCTCGGCACCGCCGGTGACTTTGAACGGAGGAGGGAGCGCCGAAAGTCTCAGCGAGCCTGCGACCGAAAAGGTAATGACGGTTTCCTTGGCCGAAAAATCGAACCTGGTGATGTCCTTCGGAAGAGTGGCGACCTGGTCGAAGGCAAACTCGGAACCGCGAATGGGAATATAGTCTTCGAAGCGTTTCCTCAGTTCTTCCGCAAACCAGACTTGGGACGCCTTCAGGTTCAAGGGAGACGGGCCGAGAGCCCCGGTGGCTTCGCCCGGCGGCGGCTCGATTTCCAGTGCCGCCGAATCGAATTCGGACGGCTCCGGTTCGGTCTTGGCCGGCGCCGATTCGATCTTGGAGGACTCCGGCTCGGAGGACTGCGGCTCGGAGGACTGCGGCTCGGAGGGCTCCGGCTCGGAGGGCTCCGGTTTGATTCCGGCCGGCGCCGGCTCGGCTTCGGACGGCGTCAGTTTCACCCAGGAGGCGAGGGTCCAGTACCGCCCCCTGCCGGCCACGTCGACCAGGATGAATTCCGTCGTCTCGCTGCCGAAACGATCCAGCTTACTTTCGATGGGATCGCTTACCCGGGTTTGGCTGGGCAGATCGATGCAGCTTGGAGGATAGGTATAGTCGACATTGCCATTGACGATTTCGTCCACGAACCGCTGATGGTCGGCGATCGACGGACAGCCCTTGCCATCGACCGCGAGGACGCCGGACGCGTGAACGGCCGTGGCGAGCAGCAGCCCCACCCGCAGCAGCCCCATGAAAAGCAGGACAAGGCAGATGGGCGGGCGAGGCGACCGACTCATAGCGGCTACCTTGCCCAACGCCCTCGACATTGCCGCCGCCGAACGGCGAGCAGCCGACCGCACACCCGTCACCAGGAAGATGGGCGGGCGAGGCGACCGACTCATAGCGGCTACCTTGCCCAATGCACTCGATATTGCCGCCGCCGAACGGCAAGCAGCCGACCGCACACCCGTCACAACGACACACCCCCCAACGCGCAGACCGTTCTCTACTGAGCGACCCGTTTGACGCCGGGCAAGAGATCTTCGATATCCGGCGCGTCTGCCCCTGAAGCATAACCCTATGACAAACAAAGCTCAATGTGCAGACTTTCAACTTTTAGATTAATTATAGGCGTGCTGCAACCACTCCTGTTGGAGCCCGCTCCTGGCAGGTTGCGGCGGTGGCCAAACCGGCGTCCTCGCCGGCGCCCCTCGTTCCTGTTTCCTTCCTGTTGAAACTTTTTCGCGCTAATCCTGGGGGCGCAATGACGCGCCCGATTCGCATTCTCGGTATCGACCCCGGCCTGCGCCGCACCGGCTGGGGCGTGATCGCGTGCAACGGCAACGCTTTGTCGTTTCTCGCCAGCGGAACGGCCACCTCCAACGCCGATCTCGGCCTCGCCAGGCGGCTGCGGGAGCTACACGATGCGCTGAAGGAAGTGCTCGACGGCTTCGCGCCCGACGAGGTCGCCGTCGAACAGACCTTCGTTAACAAGGACGCGACGGCCACCTTGAAGCTCGGCGCGGCGCGCGGCGTCGCCCTGCTGGCGCCGGCAAGCCGCGACATTCCGGTGTTCGAATATGCGCCGAACGCGGTCAAGAAGGCGATCGTCGGCGCAGGCCATGCCGGCAAAGAGCAGATCCGCATGATGGTGCGCGTGCTGCTGCCGACCGCGACCTTCAAGTCCGATGACGCCGCCGACGCGCTGGCCATCGCCATCGCCCACGCGCATCATCGCACGGCGCGCGTGCCGGAGGCGGTGGCATGAGCGGCTTCTCGAGGCACCGTTGGTATTTCACCTCCCCCCTTGCGGGGGCGGTCGACGCCAAAGGCGTCGGGAGGGGGGTATGCTCTCCGCGCCCGCTCACCCCCTTCCCGGCTCGTTCGATGCCATCGAACTCGCCGCCCTCCCCCTCAGGGGGGGAGGGATGTTTTCTCGCCGCCGGGGGCGGTGCGCCATGATCGGAAAGCTCAAGGGCATCATCGACTCATACGGGCCCGACTGGGTGATCGTCGATGTCGGCGGCGTCGGCTATCACGTCACCTGCTCGGCCCGCACGCTGGCCGCGCTTCCTTCCGTCGGCGAGGCGGCGAGCGTCGCGGTCGAGACCTATGTGCGCGAGGACGCGATCCGCCTGTTCGGCTTCGCCACCGACGCGGAGCGCGACTGGTTCCGCCTGCTGATCACCGTGCAGGGCGTCGGCACCAAGGTGGCGCTGGCGATCCTGTCGACTCTGACGCCGAGCGATCTTGCCCGCGCCATCGCCCTCGACGACAAGGCGACGATCGCGCGCGCGCCGGGCGTCGGCGCCAAGGTGGCCGGCCGCATCGCCGGCGAATTGAAGGACAAGGGCGCGGCGATCGCCGTGGCCGACCCGGCGCTCGCCCATATCGCCGGTCTCGCCGGCGCCTTTGAAGGCCCCGCCGCCGACGCCGTCTCGGCGCTGGTCAATCTCGGCTACGGCCAGGTGCAGGCGACCGCCGCCATCGCGGCGGCCGGCCGGGCGCGGGGCAACGGCGCGAGCGCCGAGGAGCTGATCCGCCTCGGCCTCAAGGAGCTGGCGCGATGAGCGAGCCGTCCTATTCCACCTCCCCCCCTGCGGGGGAGGTCGACACCAAAGGCGTCGGGAGGGGGGTATGCTCGCCAAGCCCCCACAGCCCCCTCCCGGCTCGTTCGATGCAATCGAACTCGCCACCCTCCCCCGCAAGGGGGGAGGAGATACCCGATGCATCGCCGGAGTCGGCGCAATGAGCGAGACAGGAGCCGAACGGATCATCGACCCGGCGACGAACGGCGAGGACGGGCCGGACAATGGCCTGCGCCCGCGGACGCTCGCCGAGTTCGTCGGCCAGGCCCAGGTCTGCGCCAATCTGAAAATCTTCATCGAGGCGGCCAAGAAGCGCCGCGAGGCGCTCGACCACGTGCTGTTCGTCGGCCCGCCGGGCCTCGGCAAGACCACCCTGGCGCAGATCGTCGCCCGCGAGCTCGGCGTCAATTTCCGCGCCACCTCCGGCCCGGTGATCGTCCGGGCGGGCGATCTCGCGGCGCTGCTGACCAATCTCGAACAGCGCGACGTGCTGTTCATCGACGAGATCCACCGGCTCAACCCGGCGGTCGAGGAAATCCTCTATCCGGCGATGGAGGACTATCAACTCGACCTGATCATCGGCGCCGGGCCGGCGGCGCGCTCGGTGCGCATCGATCTGGCGAGGTTCACGCTGATCGGGGCGACGACCCGCTCCGGCCTGTTGACGACGCCCTTGCGCGACCGGTTCGGCATTCCGGTCAGGCTCGACTTCTACTCTGTCGAGGAGCTGGAGGACATCGTGCGCCGCGGCGCGCGGGTGCTCGGCGTGGCGCTCGCCGAGGAAGGGGCGCACGAGATCGCCCGGCGCGCGCGCGGCACGCCGCGGGTCGCAGGCCGGCTGTTGCGCCGGGTGCGCGACTTCGCCTCCATGGCGGACGCAGGGCTGATCGACGCCAAGGTGGCCGACGCGGCGCTGCGCCAGCTCGAGGTCGACGCGCGCGGCCTCGACGGCATGGACCATCGCTATCTTAGCTGCATCGCGGAAAAGTTCGGCGGCGGGCCGGTCGGCGCCGACACCATCGCGGCGGCGCTTAACGAGCAGCGCGACGCCATCGAGGACATCATCGAGCCCTATCTGATCCAGCAGGGCTTCGTGCAGCGCACGCCGCGCGGAAGGGTGGCGACGCCGCTTGCGTTTGCCCATCTCGGCCTCGCCGCGCCGCCGGGCGCGGCACCCGGTCTGTTCGAAGAGTAGCGGGATGGCTGAACGCTGGCCGGATCTTGCCGGCCGCTTCGAAGACCGCCGCCACGTCCTGCCGGTACGGGTCTATTACGAGGACACGGATTTTTCCGGCGCCGTCTATCACGCCAACTATCTGCGTTTCTGCGAGCGCGGCCGGTCGGACTTTCTGCGTCTGACGGGCCTCTTTCACAGCCAATTGCAGGCGCCCGCCTCCGGCGAGCCGCTCGCCTTCGCGGTGCGCCATATGGACATCGATTTCCTCAAACCGGCCGGGATGGACGACGCCCTGGAGGTCGAAACGCGGCTCGCGCAGCTGTCGGGCGCGGCGCTGAGCCTTGACCAGCGCATCCTCCGTCACGGCGAAATTCTGTTCACGGCGCGCGTCAAGGTGGTGGTCGTCGATAAGCGCGGCCGCCCGCGAAGGCTTCCGCCCGCCCTCAAGAGCCGGCTTGCGCCCTATCTTGAACCACTTTCCGAGTAGGCTGGCGGCATCGCGTGTTTACCACCCGTTAAGTCTGGGCGGGTGACAAGTCGCGGGGGTCCAAAGGGACACCGGTGCCAGCATCCATGTGTCATAGTTTAGACAATATTGACCTTCAATTCTCCCGCAACTCGTGGGGTTTATGGGGGGTCATCCCGTCACGGGGGCAGGGTCCACCGGGCATGCCGCGGCGCATGCGGGTGGCGCGACACGGTACCCTGTTGGATGCGATCGTTCCGACTTCATCCATTTACGCCCGCAACCGACGAGGCCATGCCGATGCCCGCTAGCTCAGCGGAACTTTTTCAGGCTGCGATCATCGCGCCGACGGGCGACTTTTCGTTTCTGGCGCTGTTCCTGCAGGCGCATATTGTCGTCAAGAGCGTGATGATCGGCCTCATCGCCGCCTCCGTCTGGTGCTGGGCCATCGTTATCGAGAAGTATCTGATCGTGCGCCGCGTCGAGCGGCAGGCGGACCACTTCGAGGAGGTGTTCTGGTCGGGCCAGTCGCTCGAGGAGCTCTATGGCAGCCTCATTCACAAGCCGACGAGCTCCATGGCGGCGCTGTTTGTCGCCGCCATGCGGGAATGGAAGCGCTCGCATGAAGGCGGCGCACGCCCGCGCGGCAGCCTGGCCACGCGCATCGAGAAGGTCATGGACGTGACCATCGCGCGCGAGATGGAGCGCCTCGAACGGCGGCTCCTGTTCCTCGCCACGGTCGGCTCGACGGCGCCCTTTATCGGCCTTTTTGGTACCGTATGGGGGATCATGACCAGCTTCCAGGCCATCGCCGTGAGCAAGAACACCAACCTTGCCGTGGTCGCCCCGGGCATCGCCGAGGCGTTGTTCGCCACCGCGCTCGGCCTGCTGGCGGCGATCCCGGCGGTTGTGTTCTACAATAAGTTCTCGCATCATCTGGCGCGCCATGCCATGCGCCTGGAAGGGTTCGCCAACGAGTTCTCGGCGATTCTGTCGCGCCAGCTCGACGAGCAGGGCTGATCCATGGCCAGCGGATTGGCGGGAAATGGCAATATCCGGCGGCGGCGGACCAGCCGCTACCGGCCGATGTCGGAGATCAACGTCACCCCGCTGGTCGACGTCATGCTGGTGCTGCTGATCGTGTTTATGGTCACCGCGCCGCTGTTGACGGTCGGCGTGCCGATCGATCTGCCGCAGACCAAGGCGCAGCAGCTTCAGGGCGACAAGGAGCCACTGACCATCACGGTGGATACGGAAGGGAAAATTTACCTGCAGGATACCGAAATCGTGCTCGACGAAATCGTTCCCAAGCTGCTTGCCATAGCCTCCAACGGCTATGAGGAGCGCATTTATGTGCGCGGCGACCGGCGGGTGAACTACGGCACGGTGATGAGGATCATGGGAACGATCAGCGCCGCCGGCTTCCAGCGCATCGCGCTGGTGACCGAGCTGGAAGAGCAAGGTTGACGGGAGACAAGCGTGCGCGTCAGTCTCGCCATATCGTTCTTCGCCCATCTGTCGGTTATCGCTTGGGCGTCTTTCTCCTTTCCGACGGCCAGGCCGTACGAGATCGAGCCGATGAAGGCGCTTCCCGTCGACATCGTCACGGTGGCCGAGCTCACCCGCCTGAAGGCAGGCGTCAAGGAGCCGGCGCAGGAGAAGGAGCAGGCGCCGAGCAAGCCGGAGACGGAGAAGCCCGACACCAGCAGCGGCGAAGAGACGGACAAGCTGAAGCGGGTCGCAGCTCTTCCGCCGCCTCCGCCGCCGCAGCCCGAGGAGCCGAAGGTCGCAACCCCGACGCCGGTCGCGCCGAGGCCGCAGCCCCGCGTGGAGGAGCCGAAGAAGGAGCCTGAGCCGGAGGCGGCGCCGGCGCCGAAGACGGCCGAGCCGAAACCGGAGCCCGAAAAGACCGCGGAAAGCGTGCCGGACAAGGAAGTGTCGCTGGCGCCGCTGCCGCCGGTGCGCCCGGCACATGCGCCGCGGCCCGCGCCGCCGGCGACGCCAAAAAAGGAGCGCACCTTCGATGCCGACAAGATCGCGGCGTTGCTCAACAAGGTACCGGCGGAGGCCGAAGCGCCGGCCGGCGGCGAGCCGATCGCCGACGAGCCTCCCGGCGCCGGCGATCCGCGCGGCCTTGATTCGCGCATGAGTATCAGCGAGCTCGATGCGCTGCGGGCCCAGATCTCGCCGTGCTGGAGCCCGCCGATCGGCGTCCAGGGCGCGGCCGACCTGGCCGTGCAGATTCAACTCGCGCTCAACGTGGACGGCACTTTGTTGCGGCCGCCGGACATCCTCAGCCGCGGCTCCGGCCTGGCGTTCCTGGCCGCCGCCGATGCCGCCCGGCGGGCGGTGCTGCGGTGCCAGCCCTACGAGCTGCCGGCGGGAAAATACGACGCCTGGCGCGACATCAAAGTCAATTTCGATCCGCGCGAAATGCTCGGCGGATAATCGTAGCGACGAGCGGAAGAACTGTCATATGGCTCGAGGCAAAGCCGGCTTTGCGACCCTGACCCGGATTGGAAGGGCTTTCCTGGTGATCGCCGCCATCGCGGTGCTGGCCTGGCCGCGTCCGGCCCATGCCGTGATCGAGATCGACATCACCCAGGGCAATATCCAGCCGCTTCCCGTGGCCATACCCGACTTTATCGGCGGCAATCCGGACGATGCCCAGCTTGGCGCCGACATTGCCAATGTCATCCAGGGCAATCTGGTCCGCTCCGGTCTGTTCGCGCCGATCGACAAGGCCGCCTTCATCGAGAAGATCCGCGACGTCAACGCGACGCCGCGCTTCGGCGACTGGCGCATCATCAACGCCCAGGCGCTGGTCACCGGCCATGTCGCCCTGCTCAAGGACGGCCGGCTGCGCGCCGAGTTCCGCCTCTGGGACGTATTGGCCGGCCAGCAGATGGCCGGGCAGCAATTCTTCACCACGCCGGACAATTGGCGCCGCGTCGCCCATGTCGTCAGCGACGCCATCTATCAGCGCCTGACCGGAGAGAGCGGCTATTTCGACACCCGCATCGTGTTCGTCGACGAGACCGGTCCCAAGGACGCGCGCATCAAGAGCCTGGCGATCATGGACCAGGACGGCGCCAATATGCGGGTTCTCACGGACGGGGGGGAATTGGTCCTCACCCCGCGCTTCAGCCCGACGAGCCAGGAGATCACCTACATGTCCTTCGGCCGCGGCGACCAGCCGCGCGTCCATCTCTTCAATATCGAGACCGGGCAGCGCGAAATCGTCGGCGACTTTCCGGGCATGACTTTCGCGCCGCGCTTCTCGCCCGACGGCCAGCGCGTCATCATGAGCCTGCAGAGCGGCGGCAACGCCAACATCTACGCCATGGACCTGCGCAGCCGCGCCACCACCCGGCTCACCGATACGCCGGCGATCGACACCGCGCCGTCCTATTCGCCCGACGGCCGCCAGGTCACCTTCGAATCCGATCGCGGCGGCACTCAGCAGATCTATGTGATGAACGCCGACGGGACGAACCAGCAGCGCATTTCCTTCGGCGAGGGCATCTATTCGACCCCGGTCTGGTCGCCGCGCGGCGACCTCATCGCCTTCACCCAGCGCCATGCCGGCCGCTTCCTGATCGGCGTGCTGCGGCCGGACGGATCCGGGGAACGCATTCTCACCGAGGGCTATCACAATGAGGGACCGACCTGGGCGCCGAACGGCCGGGTCATCATGTTTTTTCGCGACACGCCGGGCGAGAACGGCGGACCGAAACTGTGGTCGGTCGATTTGACCGGCTACAATGAGCGCCAGATCGATACGCCGCACTTTGCGTCGGATCCGGCCTGGTCGCCCCTGATCAACTGACGCGTCGGCCGGGCAGGCCGGGCAAGACCTCCATGTGTTGGGGGAGAGGAGACGAAAAGATGCGCATAATGCTGAAATTCAGGCGCTTCATCGCCAAAGGGGCGGTTCTCGCCGCGGCGCTGACGCTGGTTGCCTGTTCGACGACGTCGAGCACGCTCGACGGCGCCGTGGCGGCGGTTCCCGGCACCGTCCAGGATTTCGTTGTCAACGCCGGCGACCGGGTATTTTTCGAAACCGACAGCGCCGAACTGTCGCCGCAGTCGCGCGACACGCTCGACAAGCAGGCGGCGTGGCTGAAAAAATATTCGTCCTATCCGATCCTGATCGAGGGCCATGCCGACGAGCGCGGCACGCGCGAGTATAATCTGGCGCTCGGGGCGCGGCGGGCGACCGCGACGCGCAATTATTTGGTAAGCAGGGGGGTGGACGTATCACGGCTGCGCACCATCTCCTATGGTAAGGAGCGCCCGGTTGCCGTCTGCGACGACATTTCCTGCTGGTCGCAGAACCGCCGCGCGGTGACGGTCATCGGCGGAAGCGAGACCGGCTAGGCCGGCCCTGCCGGGCGTTGGGGGGCGCGACCGGCCCAATGACAAGGCTTAATTGAGATGATGAGACAAGCCCTAACCCAAAGCTCGCGCCGTCTTGGCGCCCTGCCGCGCCGCGGCTGGCGCGCCCTTGCGGGACCCGCGCTCGCCTTGGCGGTCTTCGGGAGCGCGCCGGCCTTTGCGCAGACCCTGCCGAGCGAGCCGGTGCCAAGCCCCAGGTTCAGCCTGTTCGGCCGCCAATCGAACGATTCCGATCTGACGCTGCGCATCGACCAGCTCGAGGCTCAGATCAGGAACCTGACCGGCCAGATCGAGCAATACGAGTTTCGCATCCGCCAGCTCGAGGAAAATCTGCGCCGCTTCCAGGAAGACGCCGAGTTTCGCTTCCGCGAGCTCGGCGCCAACGGCTCCGACGCGTCGCGACAAACCGGTTCGGCGGGCGTGCCGTCGCGGCCGATGCCGGAGCCGCCGCACTCGTGGCGGCCCCAGAACTTCGGCGGCGCAAATCCGCCGGCGCCGCAGCAGCCCTCTTCGCAGCCGCAGACCTATGGCGGCATCAGACCGTTGGCGCCGCCGCCGGGAGCCGGTTTCCCGGCCGAGTCCGGGCCGATGGACATCAGCCCGCCCGGCCTCGGCGGCGCCCAGCCCGGGTTCGACGGCACGCCGCCCAGCCTCGGCGGCGCGGGGCCGTTCCCGCCGCCTAGCGGCAGCAACCCGGCCGAGGTCACCCTCGCCGTGCCGACCGACCCGCAGACCGCCTATGATGTGGCCTATGCCTTCATTCTGCAGCGCGACTATGAGGCCGCCCAGAGCGCGTTTGCCGACTTTCTCGTCCGCTATCCGCAAGACAAGCTCGCCGCCAACGCGCAATATTGGTTCGGCGAGAGCCTCTACGCCCAGGGTGAGTATCGCGAAGCCGCCGATGCCTTCCTGACCGGCTATCGGCGCTTCGGTTCGAGCAACAAGGCGCCTGACAGCCTGTTGAAGCTCGCCATGTCGCTGCAGGCGTTGGGCCAGAAGGAGGCGGCCTGCGCCAGCTTCGATGAGTTCGGCCAGAAGTTCCCCAAGGCTTCCACGGCGATGAAGGATCGGGCGCGGGCGGAGCGAAAGGGTGCCGGCTGCTAGCGCACCGATCGGCGCGGCGGAGGCAAACCGCCTGTTCGCAGCCCTGTCGGCCTCGCCGAGGCTTGCGGTCGCGGTCTCCGGCGGCGCCGACTCCACCGCCTTGATGCTGCTCCTGGCGCGCTGGAAGAAGACGGGCGCGGGCGGGCCTGAACTCAGCGTCTTTACCGTCGATCACGGCCTCAGGGCGGGTTCGCGCAAGGAAGCCGAAAGCGTCGGCGAATGGGCCCTCGCGCTCGGCCTGGCCCACGAAATCCTCACCTGGCGCGGCGACAAGCCGAAAAGCAACATCCAGGCCGCGGCGCGCGCGGCCCGCTACCGGCTCTTGGCCGAGGCCTGCCACCGCGACGGCATCGCGGCCCTGGTGAGCGCCCATCACCGCGACGACCAGGCCGAGACGTTTTTGATGCGGCTTGCGCGCGGCTCCGGCGTCGACGGGCTGTCGGCGATGGATGCGGTGAGCGAGATGATGGGGATTACGCTGTTCCGTCCGCTGCTCGACGTGCCGCGCGCGCGGCTCAAGGCGACGCTCAAGGCGGCCGGCCAGGACTGGATCGAAGACCCCGGCAACGAGGACAAGCGCTTTGCCCGCGTGCGCATGCGCGCCGTCCTTGAACGCCTGGCCGAGGAGGGCGTGAGCGCCGAACGGCTGGCCGCGACCGCCCGGCATATGCGCCGCGCCCGACTGGCGCTCGAAGCGGCGACGGACGATCTTGCCCGCGCGGCGGCGCGCCTGGAACCGGCGGGCTTCTGCACCATCGACCGGGAGGCGCTCTCGGCGGCGCCCGCGGAAATCGCGCTGCGGCTGTTGGCGCGCGCCCTGATGGCGGTCGCAGGCAAGCCCTATCGGCCGCGCCTCGAGCGCCTCGAGCGGCTCTTCTCCGGCCTCAAGGAGACGGATCGGGGCCGCTGGACACTTGCCGGCTGCCGCATCGCGGCGAGCCGCGAGGAGGTCCTGATCTGGCGCGAGGCCGGACGCGCCGGCCTGCCGGAAATCAGCCTCGATCCAGGCAAATCGGCGCTGTGGGACGGCCGCTTCCACGTCGAGATCGCCGCTGAGGAGGCGGGGCCGGTCGCGGTGCGGGCGCTGGGCGAAGAGGGCTGGCGGGAAGTTGCCGGGCTTTGCGGGGAGAAACCGGGCCTGCCGGCGCACATCGGCCGCACCTGCATCTCCTTCTGGCGCAACGGAAAAATAGTCGCCGCGCCGCATATCGTTGCCGTTGCGCGGCCGCAGGCCGCATTTCGGGCCACATTCATCGGCAGCATTCTGTCGCGCGGCGAATCGCTGGCTCCCCTGGTAACCGGTTCGACATGATCCTATGCTATTGGAGGGCTGAAAGGGCCGGGCCGCTTGGCATAGGTCGCTGCAAGACCTATGTTATCGGCATCGCGAGCGGCGCCCGGAGGGGCGGACGCCGCGCTGTGTCACCCCATGCCGGTCCTCCGTCGAGGCGCATATAGGCTAGAAGATGAACTCAAACTTCCGCAACTTCGCCCTCTGGGTCATCATCGCGGTTTCGCTGGTGGCGCTTTATCAGCTGTTTCAGAACCCGGGCCCGCGCACCGCGACGACGGAAATTCCGTTCTCCCAGTTCAGGACCGCGGTGGACGAGGGCAATGTCGGCGACGTGGTCATTTCCGGGCAGCAGATTTCCGGCCGCTTCAAGAATGGCGGATCGTTCCAGACCTATGCGCCCCAGGACACCAACTTCGTCGACCAGCTCTACACCAAGGGCGTGAACATCACCGCCAAACCGGACACCGAGGACGTGCCCTCGCTCGCCGGCCTGCTGATCTCCTGGTTCCCGATGCTGCTGATCATCGGCGTGTGGGTGTTCTTCTGGCGCCAGATGCAGGGCGCCGGCGGCAAGGCCATGGGCTTCGGCAAGTCTAAGGCCAAGCTTTTGACCGAGGCGCACGGCCGGGTCACCTTCGAGGACGTGGCCGGCGTCGACGAGGCCAAGGACGATCTGCAGGAGATCGTCGAATTCCTGCGCGACCCGCAGAAGTTCCAGCGCCTCGGCGGGCGCATCCCCAAGGGCGCGCTCCTGGTCGGCCCGCCCGGCACCGGCAAGACGCTCTTGGCGCGCGCCATCGCCGGCGAGGCCAATGTGCCCTTCTTCACCATTTCCGGCTCCGACTTCGTCGAGATGTTCGTCGGCGTCGGCGCATCGCGCGTGCGCGACATGTTCGAGCAGGCGAAGAAGAACGCGCCGTGCATCATCTTCATCGACGAGATCGACGCGGTCGGCCGCCACCGCGGCGCCGGCCTCGGCGGCGGCAATGACGAGCGCGAGCAGACGCTGAACCAGCTATTGGTCGAGATGGACGGCTTCGAAGCCAACGAAGGCATCATCCTGATCGCGGCCACCAACCGGCCAGACGTGCTCGACCCGGCGCTCCTGCGCCCCGGCCGCTTCGACCGCCAGGTGGTGGTTCCCAACCCCGACATCATCGGCCGCGAGAAGATCCTCAAGGTGCATGTGCGCAAGGTGCCGATGGCCCCGGACGTGGACCTGAAGACCATCGCCCGCGGCACCCCAGGCTTTTCCGGCGCCGATCTCGCCAATCTGGTCAACGAGGCGGCACTGCTGGCCGCTCGCCGCTCCAAGCGGATGGTGACCCAGGGCGAGTTCGAGGACGCCAAGGACAAGGTGATGATGGGCTCGGAGCGCCGCTCGCTGGTGATGAGCGAGGAGGAGAAGAAGCTCACCGCCTATCACGAGGGCGGCCATGCGCTCGTCGCCATGCACATGCCGGCGTCGGACCCGGTGCACAAGGCGACCATCATTCCGCGCGGCCGGGCGCTGGGCATGGTCATGCGCCTGCCCGAGCGCGACCAGATGTCGTGGACCCGCGCCAAGCTGAAGGCCGATCTGGCGGTTGCCATGGGCGGACGCGTCGCCGAGGAGATGATCTTTGGCTACGACAAGGTCACTTCGGGCGCCTCGCAGGACATCAAGATGGCAACCAAGATGGCCCGCGCCATGGCCACACAGTTCGGCATGAGCGACAAGCTCGGCCCGCTCGCCTACGGCGACAATGAGGAGGAGGTCTTCCTCGGCCATTCGGTGGCCCGCACCCAGAACGTCTCCGACGAGACCCAGAAGCTGGTCGACGAGGAGGTCAAGCGGTTCGTCAATGAAGGCTACGAGACGGCGACCATGATCCTCAAGGAGCATACCGACCAGCTGCACACCATCGCCGGCGGTCTGTTGGAATACGAGACGCTGTCCGGGGCGGAAATCAAGGACCTCTTGGCGGGCAAGGCGCCGGTGCGCGAGGACCTCGACGACGAGCCGAAGGGACGCGCCTCCGCGGTGCCGACCGCCGGCAAGGCGCGCGCCACCCGCAAGGGCAAGCGCACCGACCCGGACACCGGCGCCATGGAGCCGCAGCCCCAGGCCTGACCGGCAGGCATGAAATTCAGGCGGGGCCCACGGGCCCCGCTTTCCATTTGCCCGGAGAGCGCGCCAGACGATGCGCCAAGGTCTGTATCTTCGCCCGGTGGGTCTGATCGCGGGCGATTTCGCGCGCCGGCTGGTCGCCGAGAAGGTGGCGCTGTGGCTTGCCGGCGGCCCGCTCGCCTTTGCCGGCGCCATGGTCATCGAAGGAAAACCGGGGGCAGCGCAAAGCCGCTACCTCGACGCGGCCCGTCTGAGCGAAGCGGGCGATCCCGACCTTACAGCCGTCCTCGATCGCATCACCGCCCCGCGCGGCGCCTTCGCCGGCCTATCGCTTGACCGGCCGCTGTTGATGGGCATCGTCAACGTGACGCCCGACAGCTTTTCCGATGGCGGCGCCTTCGCCGGCCCCGAGGAGGCCGTTGCCTATTGCCGGCGGCTCATCGCCGAGGGCGCCGACATTCTCGATATCGGCGGCGAATCGACGAGACCCGGCTCCGATACGGTTGCCCTTTCGCTCGAACGCGAGCGGGTGATGCCGGTGATCGAGGCCATGGCCGGCTGCGGCGTGCCGCTGTCCGTGGACACCCGCAAGGCGGCGCTGATGGGCGAAGCGACCACGCGCGGCGCCGCGATCATCAACGACGTTTCGGCCCTGACCCATGACCCGGACAGTCTTGCCGCCGCCGCCGCCTCGAACGCCCATGTGGTGCTCATGCACTGCAAGGGCGAGCCCAAGACCATGCAGGAGACGCCCAGCTACCGCGCCGTGGTCATCGAGGTCTATGACGCGCTCGCCGAGCGTCTCGCCGCGGCCGAGGCGGCCGGAATTGCGCGCGCGCGGCTCGCCGTCGATCCCGGCATCGGCTTCGGCAAGACCTTCGCCCACAATCTGCAGATCATGGAGGCTCTTGCACTCTATCACGGCCTCGGCGTGCCGCTCCTTGTCGGCGCCTCGCGCAAGGGCTTTGTCGGCCACGTCACCGGCGTCGCCCGCGCCAAGGCGCGGGTTTTCGGCTCGCTCGGCATGGCGCTGGCGGCGGCCGCCGAGGGCGTCCAGATCCAGCGCGTCCACGACGTTGCCGCAACCCGTCAGGCGCTCGATTCCTGGTGCAGCGCCCGCGGAATCGACAAGGATGGCGCGCCGGCTAACCAATCTGTAAGAGTCGCTCACAAAATTTGAACAATTTAGTGCTAACATCCGCCCGATGCTTGAGGTAATTAGC
>JAUYJB010000107.1 GCA_030688605.1 Hyphomicrobiales bacterium | reverse complement strand
CATCCGGCCTGGACCGGCGGCGGACAGCATCTCGTCGACCGCGGCGGGCGGCTCAGTCGGTTCAAGAAGAAATATGAAGGGTTGCTCGGCAGCTAGCGTCTGTCGGTCGATTTCTTGCTGACCTTACGCCGCTTGGAACCGTTGAAGGCGTCGGCGATGCGGCCGAGATGGCTTTGAACCGGGTTCTCGACCACCTTCCCTGGGGCCTGTTCGGCGTGGATCATGGCATCGAGCGAGACGATGCGGTGGTGCAGGCGGATGCTGTGCCCAATCAGATCCCGGAGCCGTGCCGGCAGCTCGGCATAGGCCTCGTCGTCGCTGCGGCTGCTTGCCGCCACATTCAGCTTGACCTTGCGCTTTTCCATCCGCGCCTCGTCGACGGTCAGCTCGCCCTCGTTGACGGCGCGGTGCAACAACAGCCAGGAGGCAAGCTGCATCAGCCGCGTCGTCAGCCGCATGCTTTCGGTGGCGTAGGCGAGCGATCCCATGCGGCTGAGAAGACGGGCTTCCGTGCGGCCCTCCCCGTCGAGATAGGCGGCCGTCTCCTCGACCAGGTTCATGCCCTCGTGGAACACCGCCATGAATTGCGGCGAATGGGTGAATTTCTCCGCAAACGGGATGGTCACCGCGCCCGCAGCGCCATGATCGTCGCTTACCCCCGTCCTGTCAGCCATGCTACTCGCACCTTCCACTCACGCAACGCATCGACGGACCCCAAGCCTTGCGCCGCCTTGGCCGAAGGATCGGACATCGTGTCGGCTTTCCGAGGCGTCCGTCAAGCACCGTCTGCGCAGCAAGAAGGATGCCAATGAACAAGGTTAACGCCGGCGCGTTGCCGAGACGATTAACAGGGCGTAAAGAGCGGGAACAAGGGCGCAAAAAAAGAGCCGCCGAAGGCGGCTCAGTGTTTTAACAGGGAGGCGTCAAACAGAGTGGACAGGAGCCACTCAATCCAGATGACTGGATGTGCAGTAGACTGGCCGAGCTTCGCTAACAAATGGTTAATGAAAACCGACCCGGGCAGGCAAAATTGAAGATATCTTCCCTCCGTCGGCCCGTCGGCTGTTTTTATTCTTATAGATCAACTGGTTGGCTGCAGCCCATTCCGGCTAGAGCTTGAACACCGCGTCTGCTGCGGCGCGCGAAGACTGCTTGGCTGCCATGTCGGTTTCAAGCCGCGCGATCTCCAGCTTGAGCAATTCGATTCGAGCCTGCAGCTCTTCGACCGAGAGCATGCTCAAATTCTCGCCGATTTCGTGGACCGGTTTGGGTCTCGGTTCAAGATCTTCAGGGTCCATGAGCGCCTCCCTGGATAGACCGTGCGTGCGTCGCTGCGCCAGGATCGAAGTTTAACCAATTTGGCCGCCGCGTGCTATTGCCGGCACCGCCTCAGACCGGTACATGTCCGATACGCATTCTGTTCCTAAACTGTCATATTCCCGGTCGAGAACGAGTCAAGTCCATGCCCCATGCCTTGCCTCAGTCCATGACCGCCATCGCCATCGCCGAACCGGGCGGACCGGAGGTCTTGCGCCCCGAGCAGCGGCCGGTGCCGGCGCCGGGCAATGGCGAATTCCTGGTCGAGGTGGCAGCCGCCGGCGTCAACCGGCCCGACATTCTGCAGCGCAAGGGCCAGTACCCCCCGCCGGAGGGCGCCTCCGACATCCCCGGACTGGAGATCGCCGGCACCATCGTTGCGGCCGGCCCCGGCGCCGCGAGCTTTACCATGGGAGACAAGGTGACAGCTCTCGTCTCCGGCGGCGGTTATGCCGAATACTGCACCGTCCACGAGACCAACGCACTGCCGGTCCCCGCCGGACTGTCGATGGTCGAGGCGGCCGCAATCCCGGAGACCTTCTTTACGGTGTGGTCAAACGTATTCGAGCGTGGGCAGCTGAAGCCGGGCGAAGTGTTGCTCGTCCATGGCGGTGCAAGCGGCATCGGGACGACGGCGATCATGCTCTCCCGCGCGCTCGGCTCGCTGGTCATCGCCACGGCGGGCTCGGACGAGAAATGTGCGTTGTGCGAGCGGCTCGGGGCCGCGCGCGCCGTCAACTACGCAAAGGAGGACTTCGTCGCCGCAGTCAAGGAGGTCACCGACGGGCACGGCGCCGACGTCATTCTCGACATGGTCGGCGGCGACTATATCGAGCGTAACTATGCCGCCGCTGCGGTCGAGGGGCGGATCGTGCAGATCGCCTTTCTGCGCGGCGAGACGGCGAAGGTCAATTTCCGCCGCCTGATGCTCAAGCGGCTAACTCATACCGGCTCGACCCTGCGCGCCCGCGACGTCGCCTTCAAAGCCGAAATCGCGCGGGCGCTGAAGGCCATGGTGTGGCCGCTCATCGACGCCGGGACCGTCCGCCCGGTGATCGATTCGACCTATCCCGCCGCTGAGGCCGCCAAGGCCCATGCGCGCATGGAAACGAACGCCCATATGGGCAAGATCGTGCTAACCTTCGGCTCTCCGGGTTCGGGCACGCCGGCGTGAAAGCCGTCCGATTTCATGCCGAAAAATGACGACGCAACGAAAATTCGATATTCGCGCCAAGCCATAGTCCTACGTTAGCGTCGAAGAAATCGTTCATGACCAAGCTTGACGACAGGCGCCTTCACAAAGTCGTAATTGCCGCAATTGGGCTATATTTCCTCATTCAGCTTATCATTCGTCTCATCCTTTTTTCAAATCTGGAATTTGATGAGGCTGACTTGGTCGGAAACATTCACTTCGAGCTCGGATATAGAAACTCTAACGGTCCGCTATACAACTGGTTGGTGCGATTGAGCTATGAGTTGTTTGCGGGCAACTGGCCGCTTGCCGTTGCCGTGCCGAAGCATATTTTTCTCGCGGCGACCTATTGGTTGGTATTTGATACCGGACGGAGAATAAGCGGCAACGTTGTCACAGGTGCCCTGGCGGCGGCCGGGCTGCTGTTCTTACCTCAAATCGTCTGGCTGGCACAAATCACGCTGAGCCATTCCGCGCTCCTCATGATGGCGGCGGCGGCCGTTCTTCACGCAATTGTCTTGATATATGAACGGCCAACCC